>CAXMOH010000251.1:0-9438 GCA_964194855.1 uncultured Hyphomicrobium sp. | reverse complement strand
TCCTGACTGGGCGGCTCCGCCCGGGACGAAGAAGCTCGCCAGCATTATGAGGCCGCCCGGAACGTAGCACCAATAGCTGATCATGTTGAGGCGGGGAAACGCCATGTCGGGGGCGCCGATCTGGAGAGGCAGAACGAAGTTTCCGAAGCCGCCGACGGCCAGGGGCACGACGCCCAGGAACACCATGATGGTGCCGTGCATCGCGCCCAGCTCGTTGTAAAACTCGGGCAGCATGATGCCGCCCGGCATTCGCGCCTCTCCGAAGACGGAGCCCAGTATCGGGAAGGCCTCGCCGGGGAAGGCGAGCTGCAGGCGCATCAGCATCATCAGCGAGAAGCCGAAGAGCAGGAACAGCAGGCCCGTCATCGCGTATTGGATGCCGATGACCTTGTGGTCCACGGAGAACACGTACTTGCGCCAGAAGCTCAGAGGCTCGTGGTGGGCGTCGTGCGCCCCGTCGTGCTCTCCGGCGGATGCTTCAGGATCCATTGCCCCCCCTGTGGGTTGTGAGCTCTTCCTCTCCCGACCGGGTCGGGAGAGGGCCGGAGACGAGTTCGCGCTCCCTGGCGCACGTCCCGATCACATTTCCAGCTCCAGGGTGGCGATGAAATACCACCTTCCATGGCGGGAGGTCAAGCATGGGTCGGGCGCTCAGTCGGGAATCCTGCCGATGGGCTGTGGTCTCCCGAAGAAGAAGCCCTGGGCGTGGGTGAACCCGATTCGCATGCAGATGTCCGCCTCTTCGGCCGTCTCGACGCCCTCGGCCACCGTGTAGACGAGCAGGTCCCGGGCCACCGCCACGAGAGACGTCAGGATCCTCTGGCGTGACGCCGGCGCGGAGTCGATCCCCCGAACGAGGCTCATGTCGAACTTCAGATAGTGGGGTGGCTCTGCCGCCAGCTCCAGCAGCCGGGCCTGTCCCGCGCCGAAGTCATCATAGGCGAGACCGACGCCCGAACCGGACAGGGCCCCACGCAGGCGCTGTACGCCTTCGAGATTCTCGAGGGCGCCCTCGTGGACCTCCAGCGTGATGCGCCGATGGGGCGCCTTTTCCTGGGCCTGGACGAGGGCGGGCACGAGGTCGTCCCGGTCGAGCTCGGCGGGGTGGATGTTCAGGAAGAGTGCGGGAAAACCCCGCCGCCCCAGGGTCAGCTCCAGGGCCTTCTCACGGAACAGCGCGCTCAGCTCGGCCTCGGTGCCTGCTCCCGCGGCGATCCGGAAAAGCTCCTTCGGCAGCTCCGGCAGCCGGGGGTGCCGTCCCCGGCCGAGGGCCTCGTAGCCGACCAGCGTGCCGCTGGGAAGGCTCACGATCGGCTGGAAGAGCATCATGACCTGACGTTTCTCGAGGAGCTCCGGCAGCTCGTGCGCTCCCTCGACGAACTGCTCGGGAAGGGCCTTGTCGCCCAGGGCCACGGTCGGCGCCTCGAGCGCCTGCTCGTCAGCCGCCTCGATCTCCTGGCGCCCCAGGCGATACTCGACCTGGGCGATGTGCAGAATGTCCCCCTCGCGCAGCCCGGAGTCCTCGATACGCTCGCTGTTCACGAAGGTGCCGTTCTTGCTTCCGAGGTCGACGACCCGAAGCCGCCCGTCCTCGAGAAGGATCTCGGCGTGCTCTTTCGAGACGGAGTCCGAGCTCAGCGTGAGGCTGAGGCCCGGGAGGCGGCCGAACCGAAAGGGAAACGGATGGACCGTGGTGCGCCGGAGCTGGCGCCCCCCTTCGACCAGGCTTTCCAGGTACCAGCGAAAAACACGTCCCTCCGCTGGTGAGCGAACGGTCATCGCGCGATCGTAAGGGTATCATTCTTTAGATCCGACACTCGGCGACAGTTCATGATGGAGACACACCGGGCGCAGGCCCGTGGGAGCGGAGCAGCGGCTTGCAAGAGCACGCGGGCGCGGTGAGGGTTGACCCCCTGACGGGCAGAGCGACGCACTCGACCGCGGCGCGGGCGGCGTTTGTCTCCGGGCTGCTGCTCTTCGTCCTCCCTGCCGCAACGAGCCCCCCGGAATCGGCCGCCGCGAAGCTCGCTGGTGAGCTCAAGAGCCTCTACCCGAGGTCCGTCGATCCCTGGGAGCGGTGGCGTCGCCGCGCGAGTGTGACCATGGCCGACGGCCGAGAGGTGCCTCGAAAGGATGCCTGGCGCGACGATCCGGGCTTCGTGGCCGCCGCGGCGCACCTCCTCTCGACCGGAGCGAAGGACGACGCCCGTCTGGGGGCCTGGCTTCTCGGCACCTCGGCCCCCGAGCGTCGGCAGGAGGCCGAGGCCGTTCTGATCGAGGCCCTCTCCCACACCGACGAGGGCGCCGCATTCGAGGCCGTCGCGGCCCTGGCAATCGTCGGCGGTGACGACGCGGGCGAGGCTCTCCTCCGGTCAGCGCGGGGGGCCCCGACCGCCGAGGTCCGCACCGCCTCGGCCTGGGCCGCGGCGAGGCTCGCCGGCAGCCGAGACCTCGAACAGACCGCGCTCGCCGAGCTGGCCCACCCACAAGACAGCGTCTCGCCGCTCACGCGGAGCTTTCGTCGGGGGGTGTCCTGGTGGCGCAGCGAAGGCCGTGACGACGACGGGCGCGCGTCTTTCCGCCGCGTGGCCTCGCTCGGAGTGACCTGGGTTTCGATCCACACGTGGGATCCCCTTCAGCGAGGATTCGACGAGCCGGTCTTCGCGACGACCTCGCACCGCCACGGTCTGCCCAACCTGGAGGGCCTGGTGCGCAACGCTCATGCGGCCGGCCTCGCCGTGATGGTCAAGCCTCACCTCGAGATGCGAGGCTACCGACCGACTCCCGAGGAGCGCCTCGTCCTGCGTGGGCCCGACGACGAGGCGCGGCGCCGGCTCATCGTGCGTATGCAGGAGCAGTCGGCCGCGATCATCGGTGGCGGCCACAACAGACTGCTCATGCGCAACGACGCCGACTGGCGGCGCTGGTTCGAAGAGTACGAGGCCTACATTCTCCCGTACGCACGCGACGCGCAGGCCTCGGGTGCCGACATGTTCTGCGTCGGGCGGGAGCTGGACTCCACCGTCCTGCGACGCGAGTCGGACTGGCGTCGGGTCATCGGGCTCATCCGGAGCGAGTTCGAGGGTCCCCTGGTCTACTCGGCCAACTTCGATTCGTGGGAGAAGATCGGGTTCTGGGACGCACTGGATTTTATCGGTGTCTCCGCCTATTTCCCCCTCTCCGACGGCGTCGACCCCTCCCTCGAGGAGCTCGAGGCAGGGTGGGCGCGAGCGCTCGAGCCGCTGGAGGCGGCTTCAAAACGTTGGGATCGCCCTGTGCTTCTCACGGAGGCGGGCTTCCCGTCCATCGCGTCTGCGGCCCGCGCGCCCTGGCGCGAGGAGAAGACGCGGGCCGAAGTGTGGCTCCAGGCCCGCTGCTACGAAGCCACGCTGCGCACCCTGGCGTCGCGCCCGTGGATCGAGGGCTCGTTCTTCTGGCTGTGGGAGCGCTCGTCGAAGCCGCCCTTCCGGGATCTCTCGCACACTATCGTCGACAAGCCGGCGATGTTCACGATGGCCCGGTGGTACTCGGCGCGGTAGGGGGCTCGACGGTTTGAATCACCTCGAAGGAGGTGGTGAGCTCGATGTCCTGGCGGAGCGAGTGCCACACCGAGCAGTAGCGCTCTCGCGAGAGCTCGATGGCTCTCGCGACCCGATCGGCGGGCACGTTTCCCTCGACCGTGAAGCGCAGGTCGACGGCGAGAAGCCGCTTGGGATGCTCCGAGGATCGCTGGGCCACGAGGTGCACCCGGAGCCCCTTCAGATCGAGCCGTCCCTTGCGCACGATATCGGCCACGTCCATGGCCATGCACCCGGCGATCCCGAAGCCCAGGGCCTGGACCGGGCTCGGTCCGGCTTTCGGGGGACTGTCCAGGACGATCTCGGCTTCCCCCGAGCGGCCGCGGAATCGTCTCTCGCCCTCCCAGAGGAGTTCGACGATCAGGGGTGCAGTCGACGGAATCGGAGGCGTCTCGTCGCTCATGACCGCGTTTCTTCCTGCCCCACCGCCACCGGCGCTTCGGTCTCGACCTCGGCAAGGCCGAGCCTCCGACGAATCTCGGCCTGCACGACGTCGGGGGCGGGCGTGGCGTCTACGGCCACGATCAGCTCCTTGTCCCTGAGGAGCACCAGAATGGGCGCGGTCTTGTCACGATAGTCTCTGAGCCGCTTGCGGATCGCCTCGGGGGTGTCGTCGGCCCGGGGAACCAGGCGGCCGCCGCAGTTGTCGCACACCTCCGCCACCGCTGGTCGCAGCTGGAGGAGGTTGTAGTCGAGGCCGCAGCCCGAGCAGAGCCGGCGGCTCTGCATTCGCTCGATCGCGGCTTCCTCTGGAAGCTCGAGGGCGATGACGGCGTCGATGTCGTAGTTCTCGAGGAAGAACTCGGCCTGGGGAGCGTTCCGCGGGAACCCGTCCAGCACGAAGCCGAACCGCCAGTCGTGGATCTCGAGTCGCTCTCCGACGACGTCCGCGGCCATCTCGTCGGGAACGAGGCGCCCCTGGTTGAGGTAGCGCTGGACCTTGGAGCCGAGCTTGGTCTTGTGGCCGGCGTGCCAGCGGAAGATGTCGCCCACGCTGATGTGCACGAGATCGTAGCCGCGGCACAGGAGCTTGGCCTGTGTTCCCTTCCCGCTCCCCTGGGGGCCCATGATGATGTACTTGTGCACGACGCCCCTCCTTCAGACTGAAGTATGCCGAATTCCGTCCCGCTGCTCCAATGAGGCGATTGGACCAGGCTCCCGGGACTCCGGGCTATGATGACTGCATGCTCCTTTCACGCAGGGGCCGCCTGCCGAGTCGGTTTCTTGCGGCCTTCTTCCTCGCAGGTGTCGCTGCGACACCTGCGCTCACGGCAGAGGTTCCCGAGACGGTGGATCCTGCCGAGATTCCCCGCTACCAGGCCCTCCGTCCGAATCTTGCGGTCGGAGGGCAGCCGAGCCCTCAGGCGATGAGGCGGCTCGGGGAGATGGGCTTCAAGACCATCATCAATTTGAGGACCCGTCCGGAGGGGGCGCCGGAGGAGGGGGAGGTGGTGCGGGATCTCGGGCTCGACTACGTCTGGGTGCCCGTGAAATCCAACACCCTCAGCCTCGGAGACATCGAGGCCGTCGAGGAGGTGCTCTCCGACCCCGAGCGGGGGCCGGTGCTCCTCCACTGCGGGTCGTCGGATCGCGTCGGGGCGGTCTGGGCCGTGATCCAGGTCCGTGCCGGTCGAACAGTGGAGGAGGCGGAGGCAGCGGGTCGAGCCGCGGGGCTCCGGAGCCCCGCGAATTGGGAGGCCGTTCTCCGTGTCCTGGACACCACCCCGACGCCTGCGCGAGTGAATCCGTGAGGGGCCGTCGAGGCCCGCGGTTCCCTCACCGCGCCGGTCGGCGCCCGCGGAGGATGGACCGTGTAGTCCCGGTCCCGACGAAAAGGATTGACGGAGGCGCTCCAGGATTCGCTCGATGCCCCGATGCTGATTGACAGCATCTCCACGGTCCTTTAGAGTCGTTCGTCTGGGACGATTCGACATGACCCTGTACGCCAGCTCGAACGGAGACACCCCTCGTGGCGGGGTCGTGCGCCGTTGGTGGACCGCGTTTCATTACTACGGGCACCCGTAGCGGTGGGCCCCTCGGGGACCGCCGCAAGTTGAGCGGGTTTCCTGGGGACGCGGACTCTGGCGAGAGAGCCTCTTCAGGAAACCTGGAGAGGCTTTCGTGCTTCTGGAACCGACGGACAACGTGACCGCAATCTGCGTGAGCCTGACAGAGGCGAATATCGAGGCGACGCTCGCCCGGATGGCGGAGCTCGCGCCCGTGGCGGACCTCTTCGAGGTGCGTGCCGACTTCGTCCGTGACCTGGACATTCCCGCCCTTCTCCGCGCTCGGACAAAGCCCCTTCTTCTCACCTGCCGCCCCGAGTCCGAAGGAGGGCGCTGGCCCGACGCCGACCCCGACGGTCGTCGACAGGTCCTGCAAGAGGCGGTCGACCGCGGCGTCGACCTGGTGGACGTGGAGCTCGACTCCGGGTTCGACGACGTGATCGCGGCGAAGGCCGGCCGGGGCCTCGTGATCTCCTCTCACGATCTGGAAGGGCTGCCCGGCGATCTCGACGGGCTTCATTCCCGCATGGCCGCCACCGGCGCAGACGTGATCAAGATCGTCGGGACCGCTCGTTCGGTCGCGGATGTCGGGCGGCTCCTGGACTTCGCTCGCCGTCACGCCTCCCCCGCGAAGGCCGGCCGGGGCCTCGTCGCGCTGGCCATGGGCCCCCTCGGGACGCCTTCGAGGATTCTCGGCGGGCGGTACGGGGCGCCGTTCACCTTCGCCTCTCCCTCCCGGGGCGGCGAGGCGGCCCCGGGCCAGATCCCCGTCCAGGTCCTCGCCGGAACGTACGGCGTTCGCTCGGTTGGCCCCGGGACCCTCGTCTACGGCATCCTCGGGCGCGACGTTCTTCGGAGCCTGTCCCCGGCCATCCACAACCGTGCCTTCGCCGAGCGGGGCATCGACGCCGTCTACGTTCCGCTTCAGGCGGAGTCGCTCGAGGCGTTCCTGGAGGCGCGCCCGAGCCTGGGCCTTTCCGGTTTCAGCGTGACCCGTCCCTACAAGACCGAGCTCGTTCCACATCTCGAGTCGGTGACCGCCAACGTGGCGGAAGCAGACTCGGCGAACACCGTGGTCGTCCAGGACGGGCGGCTGCTGGGCCTCAGCACCGACGGGGACGGGGTCCTTCTTCCCTTGCGGCAGCGTGGAGACGTGGGCGGGCGTCGGGTCGATATCGTCGGCGCCGGCGGGGCCGCCCGTGCCGCGGCGTTGGCGCTCACCCGCGCCGGCGCTCGCGTCACCGTCCGGGCGCGCCGAGTGGAGCAGGCGGCGGAGGTGGCGTCGGCCACTGGAAGTGCGCACGGTGGGCTCGAGGCGCTCGGGCGAGAGCCCTGGGACGTGCTCATCAACGCGACCCCGGTGGGCTCGGGGGCGCAGCCCGGAGAGAGCCCTGTTCCGCCCGCCGTCCTCCGCCCGGACCGCATCGTCTTCGACATGGTGTACGAGCCTCGGGAGACACCGCTTCTCCACGCCGCGAAGGCAGCGGGCTGCCGGACGATCGACGGGGTAGAGATGCTGGTGGCACAGGCCGTCGGACAGTTCGAGGCCTGGACCGGTGCGGAGGCACCGATCGGGGCAATGACCGAGGCGGCTCACGCCGCCCTCGACGAGGCGGGGGCTCGAGAATGAACGGAACGCACCGGCTGGCTCAGATCCCGGCGGGGGTGCAGTGCTTCGTCGGCGAGGAGGCTCGGCGACGGCGGCGCATCGAGGAGACGGCGATCGGCGTCTTCGAGGGTTGGGACTACGAGGAGATCATCCCGCCGCTGTTCGACTACGCCGACGTCTTCACCAGCGAATCGCTCTCCGCCAGGACCTATTCCTTCGTCGGTCGCGACGGGTCCGTGCTGGCACTTCGACCCGACTTCACCAGCCTGCTCGCCAAGATCGCAGCCGGTCGTCTTCGCGACCGGCCCACGCCCATCCGGCTCTACTACTCGGGCGAGGTCGTCCGCTACGAGCCGCCGAAAGCGGGGCGGCAAAGCGAGCTCTTCCAGATGGGGCTCGAGCACCTGGGCGGCGACCCGCGGAGCGCCGACGCGGAGGTCCTGACGATCGCCGCCGAGTGTCTCGACCGCCTCGGCGTCTCGGGTTTCGTCCTGACGCTGGGCCACGTGGGGGTCTTCACCGGTCTCCTCGAGGGATCCGACCTCGAGCCGGCCCGCCTCGAGGATCTGCGGGATCGAGTGGAGGCGAAGGACGCCCAGGGGATCCGGCGGGCGCTGTCCGGGGTCGATCTTCCCCAGGACAGGCGCGACGCTCTCGAGCGCCTGGCGGCCCTCGCGGGGGGTTCCGACGTTCTCCTCGATGCCGCCGAGGTCGTCGCGGACTGTCCTGCCGCGGCGGAGGCGCTCGGCGAACTCAGGACCGTGTGGGAGGCCCTGGACCGCGCGGGCCTGGGCTCCTGCCTCGCGGTGGACCTGGGCGAGGTGCGCGGGCTCGACTACTACACCGGCCTGGTCTTCAGAGTGTTCGCACCGGGCCTGGGGTTCGAGGTGGGAGGCGGCGGTCGCTACGACACGCTGCTCGGGCGCTTCGGACGTCCACTCCCCGCGGTGGGCTTCATGCTCGGCCTCGACCGGGTGGCGCTTCTCCTGGCACGGCAGAAGGGGGAGCCGGCGCCGCCGCCCGAACCCGTCCATCCGGTGGCTGACGCCGACCTCGGCTCGGCCCTGGCCGAAGCGCGCTCGAAGCGGGAAAAGGGAGTGCGTGTGCGCCTGGACAAACACGACGGGGGGGATCCATGAGCCTCACCGTGGCTCTCTCCAAGGGGAAGCTCCTCTCCGGGACCCGAGACCTCTTCCGTCGCGCGGGCCTGCCGTTCCCCGATGGCGAGACGCGCCGGCTGGTCGTGCCGGTGGGCGGACTGCGTTTCCTCTTCGTCAAGGACGGGGACGTGCCGACCTACGTCGAGTACGGGGTCGCCGACTGCGGAATTGCCGGCCGGGACGTCCTTCTCGAGGCCGGCAGTGACGTCTTCGAGCCCCTCGACCTGGGCTTCGGACGCTGCCGACTGGTCGTGGCACGTCCTTCGGGAGCGGCCCCCGCGGCCGTGGCCTCGACGGTGCGCGTCGCCACCAAGTACCCGAAGGTGGCCGCCGGGCATTTCCTCGGTCGCGGCGTGTCCGTCGAGGTTGTGAGCCTGGCGGGCTCGGTCGAGATCGCTCCCGGGCTCGGCCTCGCCGACTGCATCGTGGACGTCGTCGAAACCGGCCGCACGCTCCGGGAGAACGGTCTGGTCGAGGTCGAGGACGTCGCCGAGTCGTCGGCACGACTCGTCGTGAACCGGGCGAGCTTCCACGCGCAGCGAGCCGCCGTGAAGGGCCTCGTGGAGACCCTCGAGAGGGCCCTGCGATGAACCGGCTCACCTACGGGCGTCGGGACTGGGACCGCTGGCTCGCTCGCCTCCCCCGTTCGTCCGCCCCCCGTCCGGCCGTCCTGCGGGCCGCGGAGAGGATCGTTCGAGCCGTGCGCGTCGAGGGAGACCGTGCCGTCGTCCGCTACACCGCACGTCTCGACGACGTCCGCCTGACACCGGCCCAGATTCGGGTGAAGCCCGGCGAGATCCGCTCTCTGGCGTCCCGGGCCGATCGATCGCTGGTCCGGGCACTCCGGCAGATGGCCCGCCGCATCGAGGACTACCACCGGCGGCAGCTCCAGGGAGGCTTCCGCTCCGAGCTGCCCGATGGATCCGTGCTCGAAGAGGTCGTCCGTCCGCTGGCGTCGGTCGGGCTCTACGTGCCGGGAGGAGCCGGAGCCTATCCCTCCTCGGTGCTCATGAGCGCGATACCGGCCCGGGTGGCCGGTGTCGGCCGTGTGGTCGTGGCGACGCCTCCCAAGACGCTCGAGGCGA
>CAXMOH010000250.1:0-5089 GCA_964194855.1 uncultured Hyphomicrobium sp. | reverse complement strand
GAGACGCTGTCCGTCGACCCAGATGCGATCGCGCCCCGGGAGGATCGGTCGAGCGGGGGAGCGCTCCTCGCGTCCGTTAACGCCCACCCGGCCCGCGGCGATCCAGCGCTCGGCCTCCTTGCGGGAGCAGACCCCGAGCTTCGAGAGGGCCCGGCCCAGCGAGAGGGTCTCGGGCACATCAGCCCGCTTCGGGGCGGGTGGCCAGCGCGAACGTCACCTGGCCTTCGCACGCGACCTTCCCGTCCACGAGTGCCACGCCCCTCAGGACCCCCACCTTGCTGCGCAGGCGCACGACCTCCGCCTCGAGACGCAGCTGGTCGCCCGCGACCACGGGGCGCCGGTATCGCACACGGTCGATCCCCATGAAGTAGACGAGCCGCGAGCGGTTCTCGGGCTTCGCGAGGACGAGCACCGCTCCGGCCTGCGCCATGGCCTCGGTGAGGATCGATGCGGGGAGCGTGGGGACGCCGCCGGGGCCCACGATGAAATAGCGCTCGTTGGAGGTGACGTTCTTGAGGGCCACGACGCGCTTGTCCTGCTCGAGCTCGATGACGCGGTCCAGGAAGAGAAAGGGATACCGATGGGGCAGGATGGCCTTGATGTCCTCGAGCTCCAGGGGAAGCTTGAACGGGCTCTCGCTCATGAAGTACCCAGTCTACACCGGCCCCTGAGCGTTGTTGGCGTCGTGCTAGCATGCCGGGTGCCCGATCCCGACGGATCCGAGACGGCAACTCCCCTTCCCGGAGAGCTGCTGGCCGAGCTGCTGGGCATCGTCGGCGAGGTCGGCGCGGTCCTCGATCCGGAGGAGCTCTATCCGACGATCGCGCGGTGTGTCCGTCGCATCGTGGACTACAAGATCCTCGAGATCCTCCTCCCCGACGACGAGGATGTCCTGGTGCCCGCCTTCGTCGAAGGCTACGACCTCGACGCCGCGGTTCGAGACGGGGTTCGGCTGGGAGAGGGGATCTCGGGCGCGGCCGCGGTGAGCCGGGAGCCGGTCTTCGTGCCCGACGTCTCGAAGGACCCGCGGTACGTGTCGGCCTTCCCGGGGGTGGTGGCCGAGCTGGCCATCCCGCTCGTCCACAAGGACCGTCTCGTCGGCGTCTTGAACATCGAAGGACCGCATGCGGAGGCCTTCACCGCTGCCGCGCGGACGGCCCTGGGAATCCTGGCCAGCCACCTGGCCGTGGCCATCGAGAACGCGAACCTCTATCGGGAGGCCCGGTGGTACGCGGGTCTCCTGGCCACGCTCTACGAGATCGGCAAGGAGACCGCCTCGATCCTCGACCTCGACGAGCTGCTGCAACGGGTCGCCGAGCTCGTGAAGCGCGTCATCGACTACCAGATGTTCGGGATCCTGCTCCTGGACGAAGACCGCCAGGAGCTCGTCCTGCGCCAGGCCGTGAACTTCGGTCCGGGCAAGGAGAAGAGCCGCCTGTCCGTGAACGAGGGTCTGTGCGGGGCGGCGGTCCGGAGCAAGGAGCCCGTTCTCGTGTCCGACGTGCGAAGCGACCGCCGGTACGTGAGCCTCGTCCCGGAGACCTGCTCCGAGCTCGTGATCCCCCTGATCCACAAGGACCGGGTCGTGGGGGTCTTCGACCTCGAGTCGCCCGAGCTCGACTGGTTCACCGAGCGGCACATCAAGGTGCTGATGCCCCTGGCGAGCCAGGTCGCCGGAGCCATCGTGAACGCACGGCTCTACGACGAGGTCCGCCGCAACGAGCACCGGCTGGGACGCGAGCTCCGGATCGCCCGGGACATCCAGCACGCTCTCTTCCCCGAAGCCTGCCCGGCGGGGTCCGGCTGGGAGGCCTCGGCCCACTTCCGCCCGGCGCGGGAGGTGGGGGGCGACCTCTACGACTTCTACGACATGGGCGGGGGGTTGCTGGGAGTGGCGACCGGAGACGTGTCCGGCAAGGGAGTCCCGGCGGCGCTGTATGCGGCCTTTGTCTCGGGGAACGTCCGGCGACGGGCCTTCGAGCAGCTTCCCCCGGCGGAGGTCCTGGAGCGGGTGAACGGGACGCTCCGGCACCGGGGGATCGAGGGCCTCTTCTGCACGCTGGCCTACGCTCTTTTCGACTTCCCGGGACGGACCCTCCGAGTCGCCAACTCCGGTCTGCCGTATCCCCTCCACTACCGCGCAGAGAGCGGGCGGGCCGAGCCGCTCACGGTCTCCGGCCTGCCCCTGGGGACGTTCGACGGGGTGAGCTACGACGAGATCTCGGTGGACCTGGGCGCGGGCGACGTGTTCGTGTTCTTCAGCGACGGGGTCTCCGAGGCGCTCCGCGGCCAGGAGGAGTACGGGGTCACGCCCCTCCTCAGGGGCCTGGAAAAGCACGGGGGGCTGCCGGCAGGGCAGCTGGGGGATGAGCTGATCGGCGATCTCGACCGATACGTCCAGGGCGAGGCGCTGGGGGACGACGTCACGCTAATCGTCGTCAAAGTGCTCTAGATCCACGACTTAACGTTTCCGTCGAAGTGTGAGCGGGATCACAGAGGCGAATCCACCGGTCGCTATACTTAGCCGTTTTGTACGTGGACCGGAAACCCTCCCTGTGGAAGAGCGTCCTGTGTGCCGCGGCGGTGATGGCCCTCCCGGCCGGCGCCCCCGGACAGGTCCCGTCCTTCTCTGCCCGGGGGACGCTCGTGGTGTTTTCGGCCACGGCGGTGGACGGCAAGGGGCGACCCATCACGGACCTCCAGCGTGAGGACTTTCGCATCTTCGAGGAGGGCCGCCCCCAGGCGATCGAGCGCTTCTACGGAGGCCAGGAGCTCCCCGCCCGGGTGCTCCTGCTGGTGGACAGCAGCGGCAGCATGGACGACACGTTCAAGCTCAGCAGCGTCCGCTTCGCCGCGGAGCGGGTGCTGGACGCGCTGAGCGATGAGGACGAGGTGGCGCTGGCGGGCTTCGACAGCCGTTATTTCGGCCTCGTCGCCTTCACTCGGGACCGGGAGGCGGTGAGGGCTGCGCTCGGCACGGTGGAGCGATTCGGGTCGACCGCGCTCAACGACGCGCTGGAACACGCCGCCGAGGACCTGGCGACCCACGGCGAGGGGCGCCGGGCAGTGGTCGTGATCACGGACGGGGTGGACACGGCGAGCGATTCGACACCGGAGGACGTGCTGCGCCGCTCACGAGCCCTCGACGTGCCCATCTATGCCATCTCGACGCTCTCACCCCTCGACGATCCCGAATCGGATCTGTACGTGGGGCACCAGCGGAAGGGCGCAGCGGCGGAGGGGGCCGAGCTGCTCGACCGCTACGCGACGCTCTCCGGAGGAGCGGCCTTCGCCATCAGCAACTACGCCGGGCTCCGGCAGGCGGCGGCACGCATCGCCGCAGAGCTCAAGCATCAGTACCGACTGGGCTACGACCCTCCGGAGGGTCCGGCCCTTTTCCGCCGCGTCGTGGTGCGGACGACACGCAAGAACGTGACCGTCCGCACCCGCAGCGGCTACGTACCACAGACCCAACGAGGAGGTAACCCGTGAGAGTCATGATCGTGCCGCTTCTGGCGGCTGGGCTGGCCGCGGCCGGCTGTGCGAAGAAATCCTACGTGCATCGAGAGGTCGGTGAGGTCAACCAGAAGGTGGACGCTGTGTCGGCCGAGGTGGAGAAGACCCAGGAGCGCGTCCGGCAGAACGAGGTCGAGATCGCCAAGGTCGATGAAGAATCCAAGGCCGGCATCGCCGGTGCCAACGCCTCGGCCCAGGCGGCCATGAGCAAGGCCACCGACGCGGAGCGGGCCGCCAAGGGGAAGCTGGTCTACAGCCTCACCCTGTCCAACGACAAGGTGCAGTTCTCCTCGTCCAAGTCCCAGCTGAGCGACGAGGCCCAGGTCATGATCGACGACACGATCGGGCCGCTGGTCCAGGAGAACGCCGGGGTGTGGTTCGAGCTCGAAGGCCACACCGACGCAACCGGCGAGGAGTCGTACAACCTGATGCTGGGCGAGGAGCGGGCCATGGCCGTCCGTGACTACCTGGCCAAGGCACACGCCATCGCGCTCAGCCGCCTGGAGGTGATCTCCTACGGCGAAGCGGAGCCGGTCGCCGACAACAAGACCCGGGACGGCCGCGCCCAGAACCGGCGGGTCGTGATCCGGGTCCTCGAGTAGGACGCCCGTCGTTCCCCGGGGCCGCCACGGCGGTCCCGGGCGACCGGGCCCCGGGGCTGGGGGCCCGGGGCACACTCCCGTTTTGTGGAATAGCGCCCCCCGTCCCGCCGTATCATTGCGGGAGGTGATGGGTCTTCCTATCGGGTGCAGGGCCGCACGATGAGCTCCGAAGTCCGGGACGAGACGTTTCTCCTGGGCCGGGCACGGCTGGGTGACACCCCGGCTTTCGAGGAGATCGTGCGTCGCCACCAGCGCCGCGTCTACGGGGTGGCCCTCAGAATCGTGCGCTCGCATGCGGTTGCCGACGACGTCGCACAGGAGGCCTTCGTGCGGGCCTGGAAGGCCCTCGACCGCTTCGAGCTGGGGCGGCCGTTCGGTCCCTGGGTCTGCCGCATCGCCGCCAACCTGGCCGTGAACCACGTCCGCTCGCCGGTGGCGCGGGAAGACCCGCTGCCCGAAGGCCACGGGGAAGCCCGGTCCTCTCAGGCGAGCCCTCTCGACGGCGTCCTCGACGGGGAGGCGCAGCAGCTCCTCAACGAGGCCCTCGAGGCGTTGCCGGCCGACCAGCGGGCGGTCTTCGTCCTGCGCACGGTCGAGGAGATGTCCTATCGGGAGATCGCGGACGCGCTGGAGCTGAGCCCGGGTACGGTGATGAGCCGGCTCTACCGCGCGAGAGAGAAGCTGGTGCGGGCGTTGGCTCCGTACCTGGGACCGGCGGCGCGGTCGCGGACGGGAGAACGGCCATGAGCGCCCACGAGCGGGAGCGGCTCTCCGCCTATCTCGACGGGGAGCTGCCGGTCGGGGAGCGAGCCGAGGTCGCGGCGCACCTGGCGACGTGCTCGCAGTGCAGGTCCGAGCTCGGGGAGATGGAGGCTCTCGACAAGCGGGCACGCGAGCTTCCCCTCGACGCCCCGCCGGGCTACTTCGACACCCTCCCGGGACGGGTGCGGGACCGGATCGAAGGACTCTCG
>CAXMOH010000249.1:0-3666 GCA_964194855.1 uncultured Hyphomicrobium sp. | reverse complement strand
CGATGAGGCGACTCGATTCGACTACGTCGTCGTCGGTGCCGGCGCGGCGGGAAGCGTCCTTGCCCACCGATTGACGGAAGACCCGGGGACGAGCGTCCTCGTCCTCGAGGCCGGCGGCCCGGACGACGATCCGCGGATCCGGCAGCCTTCGTCTTTCCGCCAGCTCCTCGCGTCGCCCTTGAACTGGGACTACTCGACGAAGAAGGAGCCGAGCCTCAACGAGCGCAGGATCTCCTGGCCTCAGGGCCGAGGGTGGGGGGGCAGCGGGTCGATCTCCGCGATGATCTACGTTCGGGGCCACCCTCATGACTTCGACCGGTGGGAGGAGCTCGGGAACCCGGGCTGGGGGTACGACGCCGTCCTTCCGTATTTCAAGAAGGCCGAGAACCAGGAGCGGGGGGCCTCGACCTACCACGGGGTAGGGGGACCCCAGAACGTCGCCGATCCCCGGTGGGTCTCTCCGCTGTCGGAGGCCTTCCTCGAAGCCGCCCTCGAGAGCGGGCTCCCCAGAAACGACGACTTCAACGGCGAGCGCCAGGAAGGGGCCGGCCTCTACCAGCTCAATCAAAAGGACGGGCAGAGGCACTCCGCCGCCGACGCGTACCTTCGCCCGGCCCTCGGTCGGCCGAACCTGATCGTCGAGAGCCACGCCCGGGTCACCCGTGTGCTCTTCGATGCCCAGCGCGCCGTTGGCGTTTCCTACACCCAGGACGGTCACGTTCACGAGGCGCGTGTGGAGCGCGAGGTCATCCTGAGCGCCGGGACCATCGGCTCCGCCAAGCTCCTACTGCTCTCCGGGATCGGCCCGGCCGACGAGCTGGCCGAGCTGGGACTGACGGTGGTCCGGGACCTTCCCGGGGTTGGCAAGAACCTTCACGATCACCCCCGGGTGGCGATCACGTACGCGTCCCGCAAGCCCCTTGGGCTTTCGGACACCGATCGGGAGCAGGCCGAGCGGGAATACGAGGAGCACCGCACGGGACCCCTGTCCAGCAACGGAGTGGCCGCCGGTGCGTTCGCCCGTCTCTCACCGGACGAGTCGGCTCCCAGCCTCCAGATCATGCTGACGTCGAATCCTCCCGCGGGCGCCTACAGCGTGCACACCGTGCTCGCCCACCCCCGGAGCCGCGGTTGGCTCCGACTCCGAACCAGCGATCCCGCCGAACCGCCTCTCATCCAGGCCAACTACCTGGCGGACGAGCGAGACCTCGACGGGCTCGTCAAAGGGCTCGAGGTGGCTCGACGGATTGCCGCCGCCAGCGCCCTGGCCGAGTATCGTGGCGAGGAGCTCCGCCCGGGCCCCGGGGGCTGGGAAGGGGAAGCCCTCCGCGACTACATCCGCCAAAACGTGGTCACCTTCTTCCATCCCGTGGGCACCTGCCGCATGGGGAACGACGAGAACGCCGTCGTCGATGCCGAGCTGCGGGTGAGAGGGATCCAGGGCCTGCGCGTCATCGACGCCTCCGTCATCCCCACGCTGCCGAACGGCGCCACCCACGCGGCCACGGTCATGATCGCGGAGAAGGGAGCCGACCTCCTGAGGTGACGCCCGACAGCGCCCGCACCCTGCTCGGCTCGATCCTGACGCTGGCGTACTCGGGAGAGCTGGGAGCGATTCGGGCGTACGTCGGCCACCGGCATGCGCTCCGGGACTACGCCCAGAAGCTCGAGGTGCGTCGCATCCTCGAGGACGAGATCCGGCACCGACGGCGAGTGGGGGAGATGCTCGTCACTCTCGGTCGAGCGCCCGACCCCTACCGAGAGCGGAAGATGAACGCCGTGGGCCGAACGATCTCGCTCGTCTGCCATCTCTCCGGCTGGTTCATTCCCATGTGGGGCGCCGGGCGACTCGAGGCCCAGAACATCGTCGAGTACGAGCACGCCGCGCGGCTGGCGAAGCTCGCCGGTCTCGACGACTGGGTCGAGGACTTCCTGCACCTGGCCGAGGTGGAGTGGGACCACGAGCTCTACTTCCGGTCCCAGGCCGAGACCCACTGGCTGTGGCGTGTGTTCCCCAGGTGGAAGGTGCCGCCGCCCCGGGAGACGATTCGCCAGAACTATGCTCTCTTCGAGGAGACTGGAGACGCGCCTCGGCTCGTTCGCCATCTTGTCGTGCGCTGACGCCAGGCGGTGGACGGGGAATGTCGTCTGTTCCACAATCCTCTTCGCCATGCAGCCGATCGCTCGAATCTTTCTCTTCGGACTCGTCGCCCTGACAGGGGTCGCTCCCACCGGCGGATCCGAAGAGGCCCTTCCACCCCGGGCAACGGTCGACACGGACGCCGGTGGTCCCCTGACCCCGGAGCAAGCGGCGTACGACGTGGGGTTCTACGAGCTCGACCTGACGATCGACCCGGACGCCCGAACCATAGCCGGCAGCGTGACCGTGACGGCTCGGATGGTGGCGCCCGCTGCGAGAATCCGACTGGACCTGGACGATCGCTTCCAGGTGGCCTCGGTCGAGCGGGCCTCCAGAGACGGGGCGATGGCGGCCACCGCCTTCGCCCACGACGGCAAGATCCTGTGGGTGGATCTCGACCCCGCGCCGCAGGCCGGCGAGGAGCTGCGGCTGAGGGTGCACTACTCGGGATCGCCGCGGGAGGCCCCGAACCCGCCCTGGGAGGGTGGCTTCACCTGGTCCACCACCGCCGACGGCAGTCACTGGATCGGGGTCTCGTGCCAGATCGACGGCTCGGACATCTGGTGGCCCAGCAAGGACCACCCCTCGGACGAGCCGGACGAGGGTGCGCTCTTGCGGTACACGGTGCCGGCCGATCTCGAGGTCGCGGCCAACGGTCGCCTCGAGCGGGTGCTGGACAACGACGACGGCACCCGGACGTGGGTGTGGCGCGTGTCCTCCCCGATCAACGCCTACAACATCACCTTCAACGCCGCCCCTTTTCGCAAGATCGAAGCCGAGTACGAGAGCGTGAGCGGCGTGTCGTTCCCGGTCACGTACTGGGTGCTGCCGGAGAACTTCGAGAAGGGTGAGGAGCTCTTTCCCGAGATGCTGCGCCATATGCGCTTCCTCGAGGAGACCCTGGGCCCATTTCCCTTCCGTGCAGAGAAGCACGGGGTGGTCGAGGCCCCCTATCTCGGCATGGAGCACCAGGCGGCGATCACGTACGGCAACAACTTCGACCTCGAGCGCTTCGGGTTCCACTGGGTGGCGTTCCACGAGCTGGCGCACGAGTGGTGGGGCAACCTGGTGAGTGCCTCCGACTGGCGCGACTTCTGGCTGCACGAGGGCTTCGACGGCTACACCGAGGCGCTGTGGGTCGAGGAGCACCTCGGAGCCGACGCCTACCGCGAGTACCTCACGCGCTACTTCCGGGCGGCGCTCGTGAACGAGCGCCCGGTGGCACCCCGTGAGCCCCGATCGATCCGCGAGGTCTACCGCGCGCGCCCGCCCGCCTACACCTCGGTGGACATCGATGCCTACGCGAAGGGCGCCATGACGCTCCACACGCTGCGCTACCTGATGGGCGACGAGCAATTCTTTTCACTCCTGCGGCGGTGGGCCTATCCGACCGACGCGGCCGCCCGGGCCACCGACGGCTCCCAGACGCGGATCGTCTCGACCGACGACTTCCAGGCCCTCGCAGAGCAGGTGGCCGCCCGCCCCCTCGACTGGTTCTTCGAGGTCTATCTGCGCCAGCCGGTCTT
>CAXMOH010000248.1:0-3075 GCA_964194855.1 uncultured Hyphomicrobium sp. | reverse complement strand
TCGGGTGCGTCTGCACCGCCACCGCTTCCAGGTCCTCCTTCTCGAGCATCACCCGGTAGTCGGTGTAGTGCCGGGCCGCCCCGAACGTCTCGGCGGTCCGCTTCGCCCTGGCCTCGTCCAGGTCACACACGGCGACGAGGCGGATCGGCGCGAAGTGGAGCGCCGGGTAGACCGCGTAGTTCGCCATGGCGCCGGCCCCGATGAAGCCGAGGCGGACCGGCTCGACGTCGGGCGTGCCCGTGTTCCAGCTGGTCTCGAGCACCGGGTCGCTCCAGGCTACAGCTCGGTCAGGCGGATGTTCCGAAAGCTGACCTTGCTGCCTTCGCTCCAGTCCTTCCCGGCGTGAATCTGCAGCCCGATTCGACCCTCTTTCGGAACGTCTTTGGTCGTTTCGGCGGTGTGCTGGAAATCGGTGACGTGGACCCCGTTCAGCCAGAACTGGATTCGGGCGGGCTCTCCCTCGATCTGGATCTTGACGCTGTTCCACTCGCCCTGGCGGAAGTGCTTCACTCCTTCGGGGGCCTCGTGCACCGTTCTCAGACCCCAGGAGAGATAGACATCCCCGAATTTCTTGTTCGTGTCGTTGTCCAGCGTCAGCTGGTGGTTCCTCCCGTCCTCGCCCATGCGAAGGAAGACCCCACTGTCCGCCGGCTCGTCCAGCTTGATATCGAACTCGATGATGTAGTCCTTGTAGATCTTGTCGGTGGCCAGGAAGCCACCCTTTCCGGGGGGATCCTGGTCGCCGAGGAGGACGCCGTCCACCACCTCCCACTTGCCTCCCCGATAGTCTTCGGGCACGCCCATGGGCTTGTGCCAGCCGTCCAGGGTCTTGCCGTCGAAGAGCGCGACGCTCTCCACCGGCGCGGCTTCTCCCATGGGAAGAGCCACCGGACCCATCAGCAGGAGGGCCCCCAGGCCCAGCAGTGTTCCCGCACCCGTCGCTTGGTTCTTCATGGGCGGGATTGTGTCACGAGACCAGGACGAGCGGGAAGGAGAGCGCGAGGGGGCGAATGATCTTTAGTCGGCGTCCGGCTTGGCGTCGAGACGGCGCACGACGGTGTCGATCAATGTCTCCAGCTTGCCCATGGCCTCCTCCTGCTCCTTGAGCTCGAGCAGGGGTCCAAGCTCGGTGCGAGCGAGGCTCAGGTCCAGCTTCCCGTGTTGCCGAACGAGGATGCCTTCCACGTCGGCCCAGTCGCGATCGCGGCCGGCAAAGACTTTGTGAACGATGAGGTCCTCGGCGGAGCAGGTGACCAGGGAGCCGCCGCGTGTCCACGACCAGCCTGACGCTCGACCCACGCTCCGTTCCTCAAACGGGAACGCTCCCAGGGCAACGTCCACGTCCACACCGGCCTGAGTGCGAAGGAGGAGCACCCGGTGAGTGAGGGCGAACTCGCGAGCATCATCCCGACGGGACGAAAGGGCTGCCAGAAGCGTGTCGACGTAGGACTCCTCCGTCCCGAAGCCGGTGAGAAGAGTGAGATCGACGTCCTGGGTCAGGCGAGGCTCACCCCACCGCTGTACCGCCACACCGCCGATGAAGCAGAAGCGCCAACTCTCTCGCTCGCACAGGCCCTGGACTTGCTTTGCGGCTTCGAGGACCCCCGGGAGGTGGATCACGGCCGTCGGCCTCGGTGGAAAAGGGCTTGTTGCTCCACCAGACCCGACCAGTCGGACCGCTCTCGCCACTTCTCGGCGGCGCCGAGGGACAGGATGATCTCTCGGGCGCGTTCTTCCGTCATGGCAGCCAGCTCCCGAGCCTTGTGGGCCTCGACGGCCTCCCACCGGGCGCGAAGCCGGGCTCGCTGGGCCTCGAAGGTCTCTGGCCTGTCGGCCTCGATGCTCATGAGAGTAGGCCCATCTTACTGCGAGAGGCGGTGCGGAGACAGCAACTCGATGTACTCCTGCAGGAGACGGATGCCGTCGATCGGCGCTTCGAGGTCCTGGCTCTCAAGGGTTCCGGCGCGGGTGCGTCCCACGACACGACGGGGCCACGCCGCGGGCGCGTCGCCGCGCCGTGGTAGCCTCCTGCCACTGGAGCGACGATGTCCACGCTTGGGAAAAGCGCCCTGGAGCGAGCGGAGGAGTTCCTCCGCGACGGCGGCGAGTTCCACCTCGGGTCGCTCGTCACCGAGGGGTCTCATCCCCGCTCGCGGCAGCTGAGCCAGGCGGCCCGGGGCGACGCCGCCGCCGGCCTCGCCATCCTCTTCGACGTGGACCGCGACGTGGTGGAGACCTACGACCGCTGGTCGCGGTCCGGCCAGCCCGAGGAGCTCAGGGACCTGGCCCTCGCCGCCCTCCAGGGCGGGGGGCGCCTCTTCTTCACCGGGTGCGGCGCCACCGGCCGGCTGAGCATCCAGCTGAGCTCGATCTGGCGCACGTTCTGGCAGGATCGGCGGGAGCGCGGCCTCTCGAGCCCGCCTCCGGAGGCCTGGGAAGGCCGTGCCTCGAGCGTGATGGCAGGAGGCGACTACGCCCTGGTCAAGTCGGTGGAGGGGTTCGAGGACTTCTCGCCCTTCGGACGCAAGCAGATCGCCGATCGGGGCGTGTCGAAGGGCGACATGGTGTTCGCCATCTCCGAGGGCGGCGAGACCTCGTTCGTCATCGGCACCGCCTGGGAGGGTCTGGAGAAGGGCGCCACGGTGGTGTTCGTCTACAACAACCCCGACGAGGTCCTGCGGGCCAGCGTCAAGAGGAGCCGGGACGTCCTGGACGAGCCCCGGATCCGCAAGACCAACCTCACCACCGGGCCCATGGCCATCACCGGCTCGACGCGCATGCAGGCCACCAGCATCGAGCTCATCGCCCTGCTCACCGTCCTGGAGATGACCCTCCGGGACGTTGTCGCGGCGGGGGTCGAAGCGGGAGTCGGCCCGTCCTCGACCGTTCCCGACGAGATGAGGGCGGGCCTCCGGGCGCTGCACGCGGAGCTCGTGAGCGAAAGCCATCGGCACGATCTCGCGCGCCAGGTGACGGCCGAGGAGGAGATCTACAGGAAGGGCGCCCGGACGTCCTACTTCGCCGACTCCCTGGCGGTGGACGTGCTCACCGACACCACCGAACGGAGCCCGACCT
>CAXMOH010000247.1:0-2986 GCA_964194855.1 uncultured Hyphomicrobium sp. | reverse complement strand
CTGCTCCACGGTCAGGAAACGCGAGTCGGGATCGTCGATCACGCCGAGCAGCCATCTTCGGATCCACACGCGGACCAGGTCCTTCTTGACGTCGCCCGTGGTGGCATCCGGACCCACGGCCTCCTCGATTTTCGAGCGGAGGTCACTGCTGCGCTGCTGGTTGAACTCCCAGACACCGCTGAAGTCCGGGGGCTGCTGGGCTTCGAGAGTGGTGCTCGGGACGACGAGCACGAGGAGCACAGGGAGGGCGAAGAGGCGGGCCACCGGCGTGAGGGATCTCATGGTTTCGAGGATAACCCGAGTTCCGGCCGGGCACCACAAGAGGGCCTTGGCCGCAGGCGAACACCCTCTGGGCAGGTCGCGGTCGCCCTGGGGACTGGCGAATCAAAGAGTGGACAGCAGGTCTGCGGCCGCCCGATAGAAGGAGTCGCTCCACTCGTGCCCGCCCTCAAAGGCGCAGACCTCGACAGACACTCCGCGGCTCCGCAGCAGTTTCACGTCGGCCGCAAGCTTCTCCTCGCCGTACCAGGGATCGGCGGAGCCGCGCCCGATCAACACCCGGGGGAAGCGCGTCAGATCGCGGCCGGCCAGATCGGGGGGGACGTCGCCTCCGAGCGCCAGGAGGGCCTGGCAGGCCGGCCCGCCGGCGGCAGCGGCCCGGTAGGCCATCGCAACGCCCTGGGAGAAGCCGACGCAGACGAGGGGCTCGCGGGTCGGGTAGTCCTCCCTCACCCGCTCCACGACGCCCTTCACGAAGCGGACATTGTCCTCGATCGCGAGCTCGCGGTTGAAGCGGGTCATCCAGCTCGCTACGACGTCGCCCGTCTTCGTCCTGTAGAAGGAGTGAAGCCCCTGAACGGCGCATCGGCGCCATCCGTCGACGCCTGGAATGCCACGGAGCGCCTCGAGATGGGCCTCGGCTGTCTCCGCGTAGCCGTGGAAGCCGACGAGAAGTGGAAGCGTTTCTTCGTCCGAACCCGGACTCTCGACGAGGTAGTGCCCGTGAACGGTCGTGCTGAGCTGAAACGCTCGGGCTGACGTCGATGGATGTCGGGAGGGCATTGACACGCTCGGGTCGACGGGATCATATCAGCGAGCGCAGTGCCGAGCCGTTCTTGCTCGCGAAGCCACGCGCCGGTACGCTCTCGGGATGCGCTGGTACCGCAAGCTCCACTGGCAGATTCTCCTGGGACTGCTCCTGGGCATCGTCTACGGAGTCGTGGCCGCCTCCCAGGGGTGGATCCAGTTCACCCGGGACTGGATCGCCCCGTTCGGGATCATCTTCCTCAACGGGCTCAAGCTCATCGCGGTCCCCCTCATCCTGGCCTCCCTCGTCACCGGCGTCGCCTCCCTCAGCGACCTGAAGAAGCTATCCCGAATCGGCGGAAAGACCATCGGCATCTACATCGCGACCACGGCCATCGCGGTGACGATCGGTCTCGTCGTCGTCAACGTGCTGCAGCCAGGAGACTACGTGCCGGAAACGATGCGGCTCGAGCTGCAGGAGAGCTACGCTGCCGACGCCAGCGCCCGGAAGGCCATGGCCGACGACGCGAAGGAGCGCGGGCCGCTCCAGATCCTCGTAGACCTGGTGCCCGACAACTTCTTCGGGGCAGCCTCGAGCAACAGCAACATGCTGCAGGTGGTGTTCGTTGCCCTCCTCATTGGCGTGGGTCTCGTGCAACTGCCCGAGAAACAGGCCCGGCCACTCCTCGATTTTTTCGAGAGCGCCAGCGCCCTGGTGATCCCGCTCGTCGACCTCATCATGCTGATCGCGCCGGTGGGGGTCTTCTCGCTGCTCGCGAGCACCATCACCTCGGTCGCAGGCGACGACCCACGCCGCATCGCTCAGCTGATGGGGGCCCTGGGCTTTTACTGCGTCGCGGTGATTGTCGGGCTCGCGATCCAGACTCTGGTCACCTATCCGCTTCTCCTGAGACTCTTCACTCCCATGAAGATCCGCACGTTCTTCGCGGGGATCGCACCCGCGCAGCTCGTGGCGTTCTCGACGAGCTCGAGCGGGGCGACCTTGCCGGTGACGATGGAGCGTTGCGAGGAGAAGCTGGGCGTGTCCGAGGAGATCTCGTCGTTCGCCCTGCCCCTCGGAGCTACCGTGAACATGGACGGGACCGGCCTCTACCAGGCGGTGGCCGCCGTCTTCATCGCCCAGACACTCGGAATGGACCTGGGCATGACGGCGCAGCTCACGATCGTCCTCACCGCCGTCCTCGCTTCCATCGGGACGGCTGCGGTGCCCGGAGTCGGGATCATCATGCTGGTCGTCATCCTCGAGGCCATCGGTGTCCCGAGCGCCGGCATCGCGCTCATCCTCGGCGTCGACCGCATCCTCGACATGCTGAGGACGGTCACCAACATCACCGGGCACGCCTGCGTGGCGACGATCGTCGCTTCGTCGGAGGGACAGCTCGGCCAGCCCAACCTCAGCGAAGAAGAGGACCGGATCCGCGTGCGGGCCTGAGGGAATCCGTCCGGGATCTAGGATCCGCGGCGGCGACCGGCCCACTCGCGAGTCACGGCGAGCAGCTTGGCGGCCAGGGCATCCAGGTCTTCCGTGGACATCACCAGCGCGGGCGTGAGGTAGATCGCATCGCGGAAGGGCCGGACCCATACGCCTTCTTCGACAAAGCGTGCCCTGAGCCACTCGAGGTCGTCCAGCTCATCCACCTGAACGACCGCCACCGCGCCCTTCGCGCGGACGTCGACCACGTGCGGCAAGTCGCTGCACGGAGCCAGCGCCGCCGCCAGCCGCGTCTCCATCACCCGCGCCTGCTCGAGTCGCGGCTCGCGCTCGAACAGGTCGAGGCTCGCGTTCGCCGCGGCGCAGGCCAGGGGATTCGCCATGTAGGTCGGTCCGTGCATCAACGCGTGCCTGGGGTCGTCGGACCAGAACGCCTCGAAGACGGCGTCTGTCGCGACGGTTGCGGCAAGGCCGAGCACACCGCCTGTCAGTCCCTTACCCAGTGTG
>CAXMOH010000246.1:0-4314 GCA_964194855.1 uncultured Hyphomicrobium sp. | reverse complement strand
TCGACGGTCGCAGTGGGGGCCGGCGCGCTGTAGGGCACGGGGTTCCGCGTCGAGAACGCGATCACGAAGTCCCCCGAGCCGTGGTGCATGAAGGAGCCGGTCCGCGCCAGGCCGAGGACAGCGCGTTTGGCCAACCGCTCCAGATCCCGGGGCGAGAGCGGGGCATCTGTGGCGAGCACGACCATGCACGACCCGTCGTCCTCGGGCATCGGGGCCACGGCCGTCCCTCGGGCGCGCTCGAGTTGATCCCTGTAGGCATATCGCCCCAGACGCTCCCCCAACCGCATGCCGTCGATCGTGAGGACCCCGCCGAAGTTCGACTGCACCAGGGCGCCGACCGTGTAGCCTCCCAGGGAGGGCGGAAGCATCCGTGAAGCCGTGCCGATCCCTCCCTTCCAGCCCAGCGTGGCCGTTCCCGTGCCGGCACCGACGGACCCCTCCTCGACGGACCCCGCTCGTGCGCCCGCAATGGCGGCGAAGACGTGCTCGGACGTGACGGCACACGTGCGAATATCGTTGAGGTAGCCGTCGTTCGTCTCCCCGACGAC
The DNA here is from genome assembly GCA_964194855.1 of uncultured Hyphomicrobium sp. Classification (GTDB taxonomy): domain Bacteria; phylum Acidobacteriota; class Vicinamibacteria; order Fen-336; family Fen-336; genus JAJDNS01. The sequence continues at coordinate 3,766 of CAXMOH010000246.1, read as the reverse complement.
GGCGTTGACCGAGCGGACCTCTTCGTTGCCCGGCCGAGCGAGCGTCCAGTCGACAACGGCCTGCACGACCGTCCCGACACAGAGAGTGTTGGTGAGAACAATGGGCGTCTCGATGTTTCCGAGCTCCCGGACCTGCAGGAAACCGGCCGCTTTTCCAAAAGCGTTCGCCGCGTACACGGCGGCCGGGACCTTGAGCTGAAAGATGTTCTCCCCGTGGGGCAGCACCGCCGTGACGCCGGTTCGGACGGAGTCTCCCTCGAGCAAGGTCGTGTGCCCCACCCGGACCCCGGCCACGTCGGTGATCGCGTTGAGGGGCCCGGGAGCCACGACACCCGTGGCGATCCCAAGGTCGCGGAGCCGCTGGCGGCCCGCCTGCCCCGCCTGGGCCACGGTCACCGCGAGGCACAGCCCGACGAACCCGACGAGAGAGGGTCGTTTCGCCATGTACGCGGCAACAATAACCCTTGACATATCAGACACCGCGTCTTAGATTCTAAGACAAGACGTCTGAGACGTTTTGCAGCCTGCTGGAGGACTTCGATGGCGCGACGCCCCCGTGATGTGACCGACGCCGAGCTCGACGTGCTGCGTGCCCTGTGGGGCGACGGACCGGCGACCATCCGCACCCTCGCCGACAGCCTCTACCCCGGCGGAGGCACGTCCGAGTACGCCACCGTGCAGAAGCTCCTCGAGCGGCTCGAGGCCAAGGGCCACGTCACCCGCCGCGCCGAGGGACGCCAGAACGTCTACAGCGCCACGGTGCAGCGGGAGGAGCTCGTGGCCCGTCGCTTGCGCGACACCGCCGACGATCTCTGCGACGGCTCCCTCACGCCTCTGATCACCCAGCTGGTGAGCGCCGGGAGGCTCTCCCGCGAGGAGCTTCAGGAGCTGCGCCGCCTGGTCGATCTGGCCTCGAAGAGGGCGCGCTCGTGAGCGGCCTCGCCGGCCTGCTTCTCGCCAACGCCCTGGTGGCAGGCCTCATTGCCGTGGGCGCGTGGGCCGCGTCGCGTCACCTGAGCCGCCAGACGCTGGTGCACGCCCTCTGGGTGGTCGCGCTCGTCAAGCTGGTGACCCCGCCGATCGTGCCCCTGCCCATGCTCCCCGCCTGGACGTTGCCGAGCCTGGGCCTCGCTGACGGTCCGGCGATCGTCGTGATCGAGGCTGGCGCCGACCACAAACCGCTCGCAGCCAACCGGTCGGTCCTTCCCGGCCCTCCGCCGCTGAGCGGGGAGATCCCGCTCACTCGATCAGTGCCGGCCCCGCAACTCGAGTCGACACAGGGAGGAGCACTCCATCGGGATCGGCCGGCCATGCCCGTCGGAGCGCCGGCCGAGATGGGTTGGCCTCAAGCGACGGTGCTGGCCTGGTTGGCCCTGATCGCCGGGGCTCTGGCCGTGGCCACGCTGGCGGGGCACCGGATTCTTCGCTTCCGCCGGCTCCTCCGCCACGCGGCGCCGGCCCCGGCCCCGCTGCGCGATCGCGTGTCGCAGCTCGCCGCGCGGGTCGGCCTGCGCAGGGCCCCGGAGGTGCGTCTTCTCCCGGCCCGCGTGCCACCCATGCTGTGGCCGAGTCGCAGCGGGCCCCTTCTCCTGATGCCGGAGGGGCTCCTGCCAAAGCTGACCAGCGAGGAGAGGGACACGTTGCTGGTCCACGAGCTCGCACACGTGCGCCGACGAGATCACTGGGTGAGGCTGCTCGAGCTGGCTGTCACGGTGGTCTTCTGGTGGTACCCGGTGACCTGGTGGGTGAGGCGGGCCTTGCGAAGGGCCGAAGAGCGGTGCTGCGACGAGTGGGTCCTCCGGTTGATGCCCACCTCGGCACAGGCGTACGCCGAAGGGCTCCTGAAGAGCCTCGACCACGTTGCCGGGGAGCCCGATCCCCTGCCCGTCGGCGCCTCGGGCGCCGGACCCGTCCACGATCTCGAAACACGCCTGAAGGAGATTCTGATGATGACCCGTCCGACTCCACACCTTGGCGCTCCGGCGCGCGTGGCGCTGAGCGTCGTTGCCGTGCTCGGGCTCGCCGTCTTTCCGACGCGGGCCCAGTCGCCCACGCCAGGCGCGGAAGACGAAGTCACGCCCGCTGCTGCACCCACACCGGCGGTGGCCCCGGTGCCTGCACCGCGCCCGGTTGTGAGTCCCACGCCTCGCATCGTGTCTCCCGTTGTGTCTCCAGCGCCGATGCCAGAGTCGGTGCCGGCCCCCCGGCCGGTCCTGGCCCAGGCTCCGTCCCAGCCAGATGATGGCTCCCTGAGGGAGATCGAGGAGCAGCACCGGTCCCTCGCGAGAGAGCAGGCCGAGTTGCACCAGAAGGAGCTCCAGCTGACGCAGGAGCGGATGGCCCGACAGTCGCAGGCCGATCAGGAGCACATGCGCGCCGAGGTGGAGCGACTCCGGGCAGCCGGAGACGGCGATCGTGCCCGGCTCGTCGAGGAGCACGCCAAGACGGTGGCCGAGAGGGCCAAGGTGCGGCAGCGCGAGCTCGAGCTGGAGCAGAGACGGGTTGCCACCCAGTCGGGCCGCGACAGCGAGCTGCAACTCGCTTCGGAGAAGCTCCGGGCCCTGGAGCAGGAGGGACGGCACGCCGAGGCACACTCGGTCCAGGAAGAGCTGGTGCGACTACAGCACGAGTACACCCGGGAGCAGTTCGAGGTCGAGAAGGAACGATTTGCCCTGCAAAGGGAGGCGATGGAGGTCGACTATCGCGCCCAGTTGGCTGAGATGGAGCTCGCCAGGGCAATGGCCGAGCGCGACCACGAGGCCATGGAGGCGGACGTCGAGCGCGCGACGAGGAGGCAGGCCTGGGAGCGTGCTCTGCAGGAACGCGAGCTCGCGGCCCGGGAGGCCGAGCAATCGCTTCGGGCCATCGAGCTCGCCTTCGCACAGCGCGACGCCGCGGGGGAGCATGCGGAGGCGGAGGCTCTGCGCGCGGAGGCCGAAGAGGCGCGCCAGCATGTGGGCTCGCTCCACCGGGGCATCCAGGAGGAGCACCTCCTGCGGAGCACGTCCGACCTGGAGCTGCAGATGGAGAGCCAGCTCGAGGCCCTGCGCCACATCCAGGAAGAGGGCGCCGCGAATGCGGCCGGAGTCCAGAAGGAGATTAGGCGTCTCGAAGCCGGCCTCGAAGCCATGCGTGCCGCCGCGAAGTAGCAGGCCTTACAGTCAGCGAACGACGGTCGCGACGACGTTGCTGTGGCGCCACCCGAGGCGGTTGGCCTGGGACCAGACAGTCGTCGCCGGCGGCGCCTCGAACAGCTCCACGTACACGCCGAAGGCGCGTGTGTAGCGAACCCCCTGGCGCGCCAGCCGGTCGAGGTTGGGCGTGGGCACGGTCTGGTCACCGTACGGGCCGATGCGAGGGCTCAGCTGTGGGGACTGCGAGCAGTAGCGTGAGCAGCAGACAGCGCCCTCGTGCACAAGCCATCGGGCTCCTCCTGGGCGCTCAGCCTTGATGGAGATCCTTCGTCGCCTGCGCGACGCTGAGGCTCCTCGGGATGACGGCGGGTTGTAGAATCACACTTACGGTGGCACCTGGAGGCGATTCGATGAAGGAGATTCTCGAGCAGCTCGGCATCACGGACGAGCATCCCGGCGGGTTCTCCGGCGAGTGGCTCGGCAGCGGAGAGTCCCTGGAAGTCCGGACACCCATCGACGGGAGCCTCCTGGGGACGGTCACGCAGGTGACCCCCGCGGAGTACGACACGGTGGCCGCACGGGCGCACGAGGCCTTCCTGGGCTGGCGGGCGCTCCCCGCCCCCCGGCGCGGC
>CAXMOH010000245.1:0-4447 GCA_964194855.1 uncultured Hyphomicrobium sp. | reverse complement strand
GAGCTCTGGGAGCCTCTCGACCAGCGGTCGGATGTGGCCGGCTTCGTTGCGGCACGGGATCACCACACTCACCGAGGGCGAGTCCGGTCGCGAGGGGGCCGACAGCGCCGGTGCGGGGCGGGCGATGATACCGAACATGAGGGAGAGGGCGTCGACCAGCGGCAGGTGCCCGACGTACCGGTTGAGAAAATTCGAAAGAAGAGGAAACCACAAGGGGGCCACGATGTTCGCGTCGTTTCGCACGACCTCGAAGTCCGCCAGCGAGAGCATGTTCTTGATCTCTTCGGGCGGAAGCCAGGCCTCGGGAGGCTGGCGGTACTTCATGCCGAACAGCTCGGCGAGCCGGAGCAGCGGCTGCCAGACCCGGCTGTAGCTGTAGATGAGCACTCGGGTGTGCGGGTGGCTGACGGCCTGGAGTCCTTCCAGCGTGGCCTGCACGTCCGTCAAGTGCGTGACGACGTTGACGAGGAGGATCACGTCGAACGGACCCCCCGCCCCTCTGAGAACCGAGGGGTCGGCGACGTCGCCTTCGATGAAACGGAGTGGCTCGCTCTCGTACCGCTCCCGGGCACGACGTATCGCCGGGCGCGAGATGTCGATGCCCACGCCGTGCGACGGTTTCAGCTCGGAGAGCAGGTGCCCGGCGCCGCAGCCGAGGTCGAGGATCCGAAGCCCCTCCGGGACCCTCACCCTGAGGATGCGCGTCAGGTACTGATAGAAGTAGCGGTGGCGCCGGCGGGACGCCTCGATCCCGTCGTCCTGACTCTCGTAGAAGCGCCGCACTTCATCCAGGATCGGATCGGCCAGGTCTGCTCGGTTCGGCGCCTCGCTCATCGAGGCCAGACGTTAGCACGCGAGACCGTCACCCCAAAGTCCCGCTGGTCGAGCGCCGACGCCTGAAAAAGAGAGCCCCGCCCAGGCTGGCAAGAACGACGGCGGCGGTGGCGGAGAGAGTCAAGCCCACCAGGACCGACCACGGTCGATAGACCATCTCGACCACGTGGCGACCCGCGGGAACCGCCACCGCCCGAAAGACGGCGTTCGCGCGGAGGACGTCCGTCGAGCGTCCGTCGACGAACGCTCGCCAGCCCGGGGCCCAGGCGTCGACGCTGACGACGAAGCCGGGGCCGTCGAGGTCCACCTCGTACTTCGCCCGATCGGCGAAGAGCTCGACGACGCGAACGAGGCCCCCCTCCGGGCCGGCCGTCGCTGCCGCCGTCGACGCACCCGGGCCCGAGAGGACGACCTCTCTCCTGGGATCGAAGGTCGGGTCGATCAGGGTCGGGATCGCCATCTCCTCGTCCACCGCCCGCGCCCGTCCGACCGCGTAGGCCCGGGGTCGAGTCCCCGGGACCCGGAAGGTGTGAATCGTCTCGCCGAAGAGGCTGTTGAAGGTGGCGGTCGGGGCCAGGTCTTCGAATCCCTGGGGGTGCAGCGCCACGACGGTCCGAACGGCTCCAAGGCGCAGCAGCCTCCTGTGCCCGGGCGTCCCCTCGAGGCGCCGAAGCAGGAGGTTGAGCTCGTGGAGCCGTCGCGGTTGCAGGCCGCGGATATCCAGGTCGTAGCTGCCCTCCACGCCCCAGTAGCCCGAGGAGGGAGGGACGGGATAGACGCGCATGGCGAACGCGGCGAGAGGGCGCGGGTCGATCCCGGGGCTCGGCTGTGCGACCGAGTACGGGCTCTTTCGTCCGAGCCATTTTTCGGAGGTGCCCCGGAGGATCTCGTACTCGTACACGTAGGTGCGTGCGTGATCGGTGACGTCGACGGCGCTGAGAACCGGAGGGGTGACGGCGAGGAGAGCGGGAGGCGCCGTGGAGTGGAGGTCGTGGTGAGCCAGCAGCAGGTCGGCTACGAGGCAGACGCCGGCCAGGATGCGGGGCCAGGCGAGGTTCGGTCTCGCCTTCAGCAGGGCTGCGGCGGCCAGGCCGGCCAGGAGCGCGTGGTCGAGCAGCCTGAGCGCCGAGGGGAGGGCGTCGTCCTCCGCCCCGCTGCGGTCCATGAGGAAACCCCAGCCGATTGCGGCCTGAAGCGCGGGGCCGAAGAGCGCGCTCGTTGCGATGAGGACGACGGCGGAGGTGAGGGCGACGGAGGCCGCGAACAGGCGTCCGCGGGGCCGGCCCCGCAGCGACCTGAGACCGATCCCCGACAGCATCGCCACAGAGAACGCCGCCACGATGGTCACTTTCGTGGGAAACCGGAAGTGCCCGGCGCCAGGGACGAGCTGGACGGCGAGTGCGTAGACCGGCGTGTGCCGTCCCATGGAGACGAGCAGGGCCAGGGCGGCGATCGCGGCCAAAGCCAGGGCGAGCCGACGGAATCGACCGGGTGCTAGCGCGGCGGCGGCCAGGGCGAGGGCCACCACGCCCAAGTAGAGCGAACCAAAGAAGGGCTGTCGATAGCCGTCGAACATCGCGACGTGAGCCGGTCCGCCGTAGGCCACGCGTCCCGTGGCGTCGAGGGGAACGACGGTGCGGGCGAGTCCTGCGGGCGGCACCGACCACTCGGTCCGCCACGCCTCCGGAAGGTCTCGCCGCGTCCCGCCCGAGGCCAGCTCGAGAGTGGGAAGCCACTGGCCCGCCGAGAGCGCGGCAGCGAGGAGCACGCCCAGCGCCACTGGTGCCACTGCACGCCCGGCCCGTTTCCAGCCCGGTCCCACCGCGAGCCACCACGCCCCCACGAAGGCAGCGGTGAGCAGCACCATGTCGCCCGAGCCCGCGAGGACCTGCAGACCGAGACACACGGCGAACGCCAGGACACGGGCGGCGGACGGACGGCGGGCGAGCCGATGAGCGGTGAGAACGACCCATGGCATCCAGGCCGCACCAGCCAGGTGGTGCCAGAGGTTCACGAGGGAGACGGCCGGGCCGCTCAGCATCCACGCCGCGCCTGCGACCACAGCCTCACCGCGCCCCAGGCCGATGGCCCGCGCCAGGAGGGTGAAGCCCACGGCCGAGAACGCCAGGTGTCCGACGGCGTACACCGTGTAGACGCTCCAGGGCGCCAGCACCAGGTTGAGCCAGGTGGTGGGGTAGAGCACCTGGGCTCCGGGGTCGGCGAGCAACGGTTGGCCGAACCCGATCGTCAGATCCCAGAGGGGCCAGAACCCCTCCCGGAGGGTTCGCCCGAAGACGAGCGCCCGCGGGTACCAGTCCATGTGCAGGTCGCGATCGAAGAGCGCCTCGCCGAGAAAGACGGCCCCGGGGAGTAGCAGGGTGGCCAGCGTCAGGTGGATCGGCCAGCCGCCATACGCGCGCAGCATCCGCTCGGCGAGCGTCCGGACGAGCCTCATCGCCGCGGCTGGAAAAACCAGTACCGGAAAGAGGTGTACTGCCCGACCAGGTGGAGCTCCGTCACGCCGTCTCCGACAGCGCTGGCGGGCACCTCGAAGACGTGCTCGTTCCAGCCGGGCCGGTTCTCGAGCTCGAGCCGAGCGACCTCTTCGCCTCCTGCCCTCACCAGGAGGCGGGCGGTCGGGAACTCCAGCGCTGCAACGAGTCCTCCCTGGGCCCGAAGCGCCCTGGCCTCGGCTCTCGAGTGCGAGCGGACGACGACCACGAGCGGGCGTCCCGGCCGCGTGCGCACGTGGAAGCGCTCGTCGCCCAGCACGCCGCGCCCACCGTCGGCGACTGTGAGCGTCCCTTCCGGCACGGGGTAGTCGTCGATGCCCACGAAGCCGCCAAGCACCAGGTCCCCCCGGCGCGAGCGGACGCTGTACCCGTGCGCCGCTTCGTCTTCGCGGTCGCATACGTTGAGCCGGTCCACCTCTTCCATGCCGGCGACGGCGGCCTGTGTGTCGGGAAGGTACAGATGCGGGCTGCGAAGGAGCAGATCCCACCGCGCACGAAACAGCAGGAAGTCGTCCCCGAGGCTCGCGGTGGCGAAGACCGGTGGGCCCTCGACCAGGTGGGGGAGCAGCTGGGAGTTCTCGAGGCTCGACCGTGGGAGGAGGATGTAGGGCGGGCGCTCCCCGGGGCTCAGGCGCCCGAGCGCCTCGAAGTAGCCGGCCTCCTTCTCGACGGATCGTGTCCCGCCGAAGCCGGGGCTGGTGATGCCGTGGAGATTCAGGTTGCGATGGCCGGTGAGGTACTCGATGCTGGTCGCCAGGTTGGCGATCGCGACGCCCCACGGGAGGTTCCGGCGGATCCACTCGGCCGTCGGGATCTCTCTGCGCCAGGTCCCGGCCGCCATCTCTGCGTAGACCGCACCGAATCGGACCGTCGACAGCAGGCCGAGGACGACGAAGAGTCCTGCGACGACGCGAAAGAGCGCTCTTTCGAGACGGTCGTCGGCGCGAGCGAGAAGACGCGTGGCCACACCGAGGCCGACGGCGACGAAGGCGAGGAGGCCCGGAAAGGCCCAGATCAGATACCGGTTGAAGTGAACGCCCATGAACACGTTGGGGCCGACGAGGGCGAACATCGCGGCAATGAGGGCCAGCCAGACCCGC
>CAXMOH010000244.1:0-7598 GCA_964194855.1 uncultured Hyphomicrobium sp. | reverse complement strand
CAGCGTTTCTCTCGCAGGGACGCCAGTCGATACGAGGCCTTTGGTCTCCACATGCACCACATGGGCCGGGCGGTGCGCGACCTGCTGATGATGCGTCCGCCGGAGCCCGCGTCGTTCAAGCCCGCCGATCTCGCCGGGATGGTCCGCCTCGGCCGGCACTTCCGGGCCCTGGGCTCGGAGCGCATCTCCGAGCTCTACCGGCTCATGACGGCGAGCTCGGCCGACTACCTCGACCGCTGGTTCGAGTCCGATCCCCTGAAGGCCACCATGTCCGCAAGCGGCATCATCTGCACGATGCTGAGCCCGCGCTCGCCGGGATCGGCCTACGTCCTGCTCCACCACTACATGGGCGAGATCGACGGAGTGTCGCGCTCGTGGGGCTTCGCACGAGGTGGGATGGGCGCGGTGAGCGGTGCCCTGGCCTCGGCCGCACGGTCGCTCGGCGCCGAGATCCGAACCGGGGCCGGAATCGCGAGCATCCTCCACCGGAAGGGCCGTGCCACCGGCGTGGCTCTCGACTCGGGAGAGGAGCTGGGCGCGAGCTACGTGGCGTCCAGCCTCGATCCGAGGCAGACCTTCCTGAACCTCGTCGACCCGAAGGCGCTGCCCGCCACGTTCGTCGCGGGCGTCCGCAAGTACAGGTTCCGAGGCTCCTCCGGCAAGGTGAACCTCGCGCTCAGCGAGCTCCCCAATTTCACCTGCCGGCCGGGCGACGGCCCGCACCTCCGAGGCTCGATCTCCATCAGCCCCGGCATGGACTACCTCGAGCGCGCGTACGACGACGCCAAGTACGGACGATTCTCGCGACGCCCCTACATGGACATCCTGATTCCCTCCACCATCGATCCCACGATGGCGCCGCCCGGCAAGCACGTCATGTCGATCTTCGTCCAGTACGCGCCCTACCACCTTGGGGAGTCGAGCTGGGAGAAGCAGAGAGACGCTTTCGGCGACGCGGTCATCGACACCCTGAGCGACTACGCCCCGAACCTGAAGAGCGCCATTCTCCACCGGCAGGTGCTGAGCCCGTGGGACATGGAGCAGATGATCGGCCTCACCGAGGGCAACATCTTTCACGGAGAGCTCTCCCTCGACCAGCTGTTCTTCCTGCGGCCGGTGGCCGGCTGGGCCCAGTACAGGACCCCACTCAAAAGGCTGTACCTCTGCGGCTCGGGGGCGCACCCCGGCGGCGGCGTCATGGGCGCCCCCGGAAAGCTGGCGGCCACCGAGATGCTGAAGGACTGGAGCGGCTGAGTGGCGAGCTCCTGCGACGCTCTCGTCATCGGTGCCGGGCCGAACGGCCTCGTGACCGCTGCGCTCCTCGCGAAGGACGGGATGGACGTGGTCGTTGTCGAGCGGCGGCCCGAGCCAGGTGGCGTCGCCTCGACCATCGAGCTCGGGGAGGGCTTCCACGCCTCGGTGGGATCCGACCTGTGCCTGCTCCCCCAGCCCATCGTCGACGGCCTCTCTCTCGAGGCCCATGGCTTGAAGCTCCACGCCCCCGACCCGATCGTCTTTGCACCCACGCGTGACGGCGACGCGTTCACCCTCTGGCGCGACCCGGTCAAGACCCAGGAGGAGATCCGACGCTTCTCGGCCCGCGACGCCGAGGCGTGGCCCCGCTTCTCCCAGCACGTGCGAGATCTCTCGGCGTTCCTGAGGCCCCTCGCGCTGCGGCCGCCGCCCGCTCCCGACGTCGACGGCGTGGGCGACCTGCTCGCGCTCCTGAAGCTGGGTTGGGACTTCCGGCGGCTGGGCGCGGAGTCGATGCACGAGCTCCTCCGCACGCTGCCGCTCTCGATCGCCGACTTCCTGAACGAGTGGTTCGAGTCCGAGCCGCTGAAGGCGTGCCTGGCCGGGCCGGGTCTGCGCGGGGTGTCCTTCGGCACCCGGGCGGCAGGCACCACCGCCCACTTCCTCTTCCATCAGCTCGGCGCAGACGGCCGTCCCTGGCTCTCGGAGCGGCTTCCGGTGGGCGGCGGGAGGGCCCTGGTGGCGGCACTCGTGGCCAGCGCCCAGGCGCACGGCGCGCGGCTGCGCACCGGGGCGGCGGTGTGCCGGATCGACATCAGCGAAGGACGGGCCGCGGGCGTCCGTCTCGAGGATGGCGAGGTCCTGACCGCCGCGGTCGTGGTCTCGAGCGTTTCGCCGCGGACCACTTTCCAGGAGCTCGTCGACCCGGACTGGCTCGAGCCCCGATTCGTCTCGGAGATCCGCGCCATCCGATACCGGGGTGTCCAGGCCAAGCTTCTGCTCGCGCTCTCCGAGCTGCCCGACTTTCGTGCGCGACCGGGCGTGGAGCCGGCCCCTCACCACGGCGCCGTCATCCACATCGGGGACAGCCTCGACGAAATGGAGCAGGCCTCGGACAGCGCGAAGTACGGCGAAGCGTCGTCCCGACCGTTTCTCCTCGCGACGATCCCGAGCGTCCTCGACCCCGGCCTGGCGCCCAGGGGCCGCCACGTCATGAGCGTCACGATGCAGTACGCGCCCTACCGACTGCGGGAGGGCACCTGGGACGAGCGGCGCGACGCTCTGGCAGACACCATCGTCGCGAGGCTCGCCGAGGTCGCTCCCAACGTCCCCGGCGCCGTCCTGGCTCGCCGGGTGATCACCCCACTCGACTACGAGACCGAGTACGGCCTGCCCGAGGGGAGCCTCCTCCATGGGGAGGTGGCCCTCGACCAGATGCTCTTCATGCGACCGGTGCCGGGCTGGGCGCGGTACCGGACGCCCGTCGAGGGACTCTACCTGTGCGGCTCCGGCTGCCATCCCGGCGGAGACGTCACCGGGGCCGCAGGCCACAACGCCAGCCGCGTCATCCTGGACGATCGTTGAGGCCGTTCACCCACTCGCGCCAGGGCGTCCCGTTGACGAGTCGGAGCGAATCCCGGTAGATTCTCGGAATGCGCCTGACTCGTCCGATGGCGATGGGCTTCGCCGCGCTGCTTTTGCCTCTTCCCTCGTTGGCGCAGGACTGGCCGCAGTTCCGCGGGCCGGACAGCGACAGCCTGACGGCCGTGAGCGGGTTGCCGGACGAGTGGGGGCCCGAGACCCACATCGCCTGGAAGGCCAGGGTTCCCGGCCGGGGCTGGTCGTCGCCGATCGTCTGGGGAGACAGGGTCTTCGTCACGACGGCGGTGGAGGAGCAGGCCCCGACGACGTCCGATCGGCGCGTCAAGGGCGGCCTCTACCGCTGGGAGGTTCACTGCTTCGATCTCGAGAGCGGCAAGACGCTCTGGACCCGGGTCGCCCACCGCGGGGAGCCACGCATCGCGACCCATCAGGGCAACACCTACGCCTCGGAGACGCCGGTCACCGACGGTCGGCGCGTCTATGCCTACTTCGGCATGACCGGACTCTTCGCCTACGACTTTGACGGCAACCTCGTGTGGAAGAAGGACCTGGGTGCGTACCCGACGGAGGCCGACTGGGGCACCTCCAGCTCACCGGTCATCCTCGCCCATGGAGACCGTCTCTTTCTCCAGATCGACAGCATCGAGGATTCGTTTCTCGTCGCGCTGGACACGGAGACGGGCAACGAGGTCTGGCGTGTGAACCGCGACGAGGGCTCCAACTGGAGCAGCCCGATCATCTGGAAGAACCGGGTCCGGACCGAGCTGGTTGCCAACGGCCGGAGGGTCCGCTCCTACGACCCGGGGACCGGCGACCTCCTGTGGGAGATGGGCATCGGCGGAGGCCGGTGCTCATCCTCGCCAACCGGCGACGACGAGCGACTCTATTTCGGCTCGGAGGCCCGACCGGACGGCGGCGGGTTCCTCTTCGCTGTGAAAGCGGGCGCCGCCGGCGACATCACGCCCCGGGACGGCGAAACGAAGAGTGCGGGCGTCCTCTGGACGCAGGAGAACGCCGGCCCGCCCATGGCGTCCCCGCTGGTGTACCGGGGGCTGGTGTACGTCCTGAAGCGTCGAACGGGGATCGTGACGGCCTTCGACGCGAAGACCGGGGAGGAGATCTACAAGAAGCGCCTGAAGGGCGCTCCGGGCTTCTGGGCCTCGCCGTGGGCCTACGACGGCAAGGTCTTCTGCCTCGACGCCACGGGCACAGCGCATGTGCTGCGTGCCGGCCCGGATTTCGAGCTGCTCGGCACGAACCCCCTGGACGAGGAGTCCTGGGCGTCTCCGGCACTCACTGGGAGGGGCCTCGTCCTGCGGGGGGTCAGACACCTCTACGGCATCCGGCATTCGACGGCGACCGCTTCACCGCGATAGACACCCCGGAAGCGTGAGGTTCGCTCAGGACCCTTTCCGCCGTGCGGCGACGGTCTTCTCTGCCCGCTCGAGGCGATCGCCGCTGAAGACCGACGTGAAGATCCGGTGCACCGCTTCGGTGTGTGTCCGGTGGTCGCGCCGCAGCGCCTCGCCGGCGCCGAGATCGGGCTCGTCACGATAGCCGAGCCGCAGTGCGCAGGCGCGGACTCCCTCCTCCGACACCGGCAGCGCGTGCACCTGCGCGTCGGCAACCATCTGCAGCTTGTTCTCCACGTCTCGCAGGAAGACGTAGGCCCGGCGCAAGGATCCGTGCTCGGCCTCGTCGAGGAGGCGAGCGTGCCGCAGGGCGTCGAGGGCACCGAGGGTGTCACGCGCTCGGAGCCCCGCCCGATGACGTCCGAAGCGGAGCTGGAACGTCTGCACCAGGAACTCGATCTCCCGGATGCCGCCGGTCCCGAGCTTGACGTTGCGCTCGGATTCGCCCCGGCGGGCGATCTTCCGGTCGGTCTCTTCCTTGAGCTCCCTCACCTCGGCCACCGCAGTCGCGTCGAAGGGTCTTCCGAAGAGAAACGGTCGAACCCGACCGAGAAAGCGCACGCCGAGGGGCCGGTCGCCGGCCACGGGACGGGCCCGCAAGAGAGCCAACCGCTCCCAGGTGCGGCCTCGGGTGCGGTAGTACTCCTCGAAGGAGCGGAGCGAGTACGCCAGCGCTCCCATGGTTCCCTCGGGCCGCAGACGCAGGTCCACACGGTAGACGGATCCTTCCTCCGTCGTCTCCGCCAGGTAGGCGGTCACCCGACGGGCAAGCTCTGTGTAGTAGTCGTCCCGAGCCGGAGCCGCCGCGCCCCGGGCCATCCGCCCGCGATCGGTGGAATAGAGGTACACGAGATCCACGTCGGAGCTGAAGTTGAGCTCGCCCGCGCCGAGCTTCCCGAGGGCGAGGACCGTGAAGCCGGACCCGCTGGTGAGGGCCTCGTTCGAGAGCGGCGGCAGACCGCGTTCACTCCGCAGTGTCTGCTCGGCCAGCTCGTAGGCCTTCTGAACGAGCACCTCGGCGAGGCGGGTGAGCGCACCGAGGGTCTCTTCCACCGTGGCCAGACGGAGCAGATCTCGAACCCCGATGTGGAGGATCTCCCGACGACGGACGATGCGGAGCGCAGCCAGACGCCGTTCCAACGAAGAGAGAGGAGCGAGAAAGCGATCGAGATCCGTCTCGATCGCAGCCCGTCCTCGCGAGCGCTCGAGGACCTGGGGGTCCGCGAGCCAGTGGAACCAGGGAGGGTTGCGGACGAGGATCTCGGCCATGAAGGAGCTGGCCCCGAACGCGCGGACCAGGAGCTCCATGGAATGGGGGCGCTGGGAGAAGTCGGCGAGGAGCTGGAGAGGGCCCAGGCTCGCACGCATGAAGCGCTCGAGATGGCCGAGCGCCTGATCGGGGTCGGCCGACTCCGAGAGGCAGCGGAGAAGCTCCGGCAGGAGCTCCGCCAGGCGCTCGCGAAGCGTCGGGTCGCTCGCCAGGCTCTGAAGCTCGCGGTCCGCCGCCGCGGGATCCCGGAAGCCATAGGGGCCCAGAAGCGCCGACACCTCCGGCGGCTCGAGCTCGCGCGCGAGAAGCAGGTCGCGGATGTCGCGGGCACCCATGGTTCCAGAGAGAGACGGCGGCCCTCTGGAAACGGGGCCGCCGCCTCGGAGAACGCGATCCGGTGTATCAGATGTCGAAGTAGAGTGCGAACTCCCACGGATGCGGCCGCAGGCGAATCGCGTCCACCTCGTTCGTGCGCTTGTAGTCGAGCCAGGTCTCGATGAAGGACTTGCTGAAGACGTCGCCCTTGAGCAGGAAGTCGTGATCCTTCTCGAGCTCGTCGAGCACGGCGTCGAGCGATCCCGGAAGCTGCTTGATCTTGAGCGCTTCCTCTGCGGGCAGGTCGTACAGGTCCTTGTCCAGGGGCTCCCCGGGATCGATCTTGTTCTGGATCCCGTCCAGCCCCGCCATGAGGCAGGCCGCAAACGACAGGTACGGGTTGCAGGTCGGGTCGGGGGTCCGGAACTCGATGCGCTTCGCCTTCTCCGACGAGAAGTACATCGGGATGCGGACGGCCGCGGAGCGGTTGCGCGCGCTGTAGGCGAGGTTGATCGGGGCCTCGTACCCGGGCACCAGCCGGCAGTACGAGTTCGTCGAAGGAGCGACGAGCCCGCAAAGCGCCGGCGCGTGCTTCAGGATGCCCCCGATGTAGTACCGGGCGGTCTCGGAGAGGTCCGCATAGCCGCCCTTCTTGTACATGACGTTCTTGCCGTCCTTCCAGATGGACATGTGGGTGTGCATGCCGGAGCCGTTGTCCTGGAAGACCGGCTTGGGCATGAAGGTCACGGTCTTGCCGTGCTTCTTGGCGACGTTCTTCGTGACGTACTTGTACCAGAGCACCCTGTCCGCCATGGTGATGAGCGTGTCGAACCGCATGTCGATCTCGGCCTGGCCACCGGAGGCCACCTCGTGGTGGTGCACCTCACACGGGATGCCGAGCTCCTCGAGGGTCAACACCATCTCCGTCCGGATGTCCTGATAGTGGTCGGACGGCGACACCGGGAAGTAGCCCTGCTTGTAGCGGGGCCGGTGGCCCAGGTTCGGCCGGTCCGGGGTCCCCTCGCGTCCGGCGTTCCAGAACGCCTCCTCGGAGTCGAGGTGATAGAAGCCGTAGTTGTAGCTCTGGTCGAATCGGGCCTGCTCGAAGATGAAGAACTCGAGCTCGGGGCCGAGGTACACGGTGTCGGCGATCCCGGTGCTCTTCATGTAGGCCTCGGCGCTCTTGGCGATGTTACGCGGGTCGCGGTCGTACCGCTCGCCGGTGATCGGGTCCTTGATGTCGCAGATCAGGACCAGCGTGGGCTCGGCCGTGAACGGGTCCATCTTCGCGGTGGCGGGGTCGGGCATGAGCAGCATGTCCGACTCGTTGATCGCCTGGAAGCCCCGGATGGAGGAGCCGTCGAAGCCGATCCCCTCCTTGAAGAGCTCAGCCGTCAGCTCGCGGGCCGGGATCGAGAAGTGCTGCCACAGGCCGGGCATGTCGATGAACCGCAGGTCCACGATCTTTGCGCCCTTTTCCTTGGCCAGCTTCAGAACGTCGCTCGGTGTCATGCGTTCTCCTTACAGACAGTTTCGAGGCGGGGGCGCCGTCGACCTCCGGCGCGTCCCAAGTTGCTCAGGTCCTTCCACCGGGGCCACAGGGTGTGGCCGGCGGAACGGGTCGGATGAGATGTCCTGCGCGCCCCTCCGCTCCCGGGCGCAGCCCGGGCACGTTGTGAAGCGCGTCGAATGTGCGGCTACGAGGGTCATTATTTCCATCCGCGTCAGAAGGCAAAATTGACCCC
>CAXMOH010000243.1:0-5879 GCA_964194855.1 uncultured Hyphomicrobium sp. | reverse complement strand
CGTCCTCTGGTCCGACCACGGGTACCACCTGGGCGAGAAGCTGATCTCCGGCAAGAACACCCTCTGGGATCGCTCGACGCGTGTTCCTCTCGTCTTCGCCGGCCCCGGCATCGCTTCCGGTGCTGAGTGCCGCCGCTCGGTGGAGCTTCTCGACATCTACCCGACGCTCGTAGAGCTGGCGGGGCTTCCAGCGAAGGACGGCCTCGAAGGGATCAGCCTGGTTCCGCAGCTCCAGGACGCCGACACCCCGCGGGACCGGCCCGCCATCACAACCCACAACCACGACAGCCACGGCGTGCGGTCGGAGGACTGGCGGTACATCCGCTATGCCGATGGCTCCGAGGAGCTCTACGACATGCGTCAGGACCCCAACGAGTGGCACAACCTCGCGGGCGACCCGGGGATGGCCGGGGTCCTCGAAACCCACCGGGGGTGGCTGCCGCCGTCGAGCGCGACGCCGGCCCCGGAGAGCAAGCACCGGATCCTGACGTACGAGGACGGCGTGGCGACCTGGGAGGGTCGGGAGATCGGTCCGACCGATCCCGTTCCGGAGCTCTGACGGGCCGCAGGTCTCCTAGTGCACCCCGCCCATGAGGGTCCTGATCCGAGGGACGAGAAGGGCGAGCACGACACCGGCGACGATGGTGGTGGCGGCAACGAAGCCGAAGAGGGTGGGCAGCTCCAGCGTCTCGTAGAGACCCGCGGTCCGCCCGCCCAGGTAGTTGCCGACGGCGGTTGCCAGGAACCAAACGCCCATCATCAAGCTGCTGACCCGCTGGGGCGCCAGCTTCGTGACCGTGCTGAGCCCCACCGGGGAGACACACATCTCGCCCACGACGTGCAGGAAGTAGGTGGCGACCAGCCACATGGGCGAGACCCTCATGCCGCCGGCCGAGGCCATAGAGGCCCCGACCATCACCACGAAGCCCAGCCCGACGAACACGAGACCAATGGCGAACTTTGTCGGGCTTGAGGGCTGCCGGCTCCCCATCCGTATCCAGAGCCAGGCGAACGTCGGCGCAAGCAGGATGACGAAGAAGGCGGGCACCTGCTGGAACCACCCCGCCGGGAACGCACCCATGCTCGCCACCTCACGATTGGTGTCGCGTTCGGCGAAGAGGTTCAGCGACGAGCCCGCCTGCTCGTAGGCGCCCCAGAAAAGCGCCGATGCGATGAAGAGCGCGACGATGGCCCACAGCCTCCCGCGCTCCACCGGGGTCCATTCGCCTGCGAGAAAGAGCCAGCCGAAGAGGGCGACCGTGAGGGCGAGAAGCAGGACGCCGAAGGCATTCGACAGACCCTCGGCGGTCAATTGAATGACACCGACGGAGACGAGGCCGATCGCCACGGCGGAGACGGCCACGACGGCGCCGAGGGCGCCCCAGACCTGGCGCTTGAGGGCGGCGGCCGCTTCGGGCGTGTCGGGGCGCGAAGGGCTCATCCCGGCGTCGCCCAGAGTGCTTCCACCCCAGAGATAGAGAATCAGCCCGAGGACCATGCCGACGCCGGAGACGCCGAAGCCCAGATGCCAGTCGACCTTCTCTCCCAGGAAGCTGCACACCAGCGGACCGAGGAGGGCACCGATGGTGATGCCCATGTAGAAGAGGGAGAAGCCCGCGTCCCGGCGCTCGTCGTTCTGAGAGTAAAGCTGGCCGACGATGACGCTGATGTTGGGCTTCAGGAGACCGGTGCCGACGACCACCAGCCCCAGCCCCGCAAAGAACGCCACGGTGCTGGGCAGGACCATGCTGAAGTGGCCGGCCGCGATCAGGACGCCGCCGGCGAGCACGGCGCGGCGCTGCCCGATCAGGTGGTCGGCGATCCAGCCCCCGGGAAGACCGAACAGGTACACCATCGATGTGTAGAGGGCGTAGATCGACCCGGCGGCTCCGACGTTGAAACCCAGGCCCCCGTCGCTCACCGCGGCGGTGAGGTAGAGGATGAGCAGGGCCCGCATGCCGTAGTAGCTGAACCGCTCCCACATCTCGGTGAAGAAGAGAACGGCAAGGCCGCGCGGATGACCGAAGAAACGGGTGTCCCTGGAAATCTCAGCGGGATCGCTCATCCGGGAATGATATCCGACCGGTGGTACTCTCCGGACGAGAAGACCCCCCAGGGTCGCCGAGCACGGAGGGCCATTGTCCGATCAGCGTCACGCACTCCACTGCATCCTTCCGCCGTACATCCTGGATCGCCTGGCCGAATCGTCGAACGCCCGGGTCCGCCGGCGAGCGATCGAGGCGATCGGTCAGTCCGAGGCCCTCCGGGCCACCCGCGCGACGCTGGCAGGGCTCGGGGCCATCACGGCGATCCCCTCACCCCGGTGCCGCAAGCATCGCCTCGTCTACAACGCAAAGCACGGCAGCTTCCTGAGCCTCCCGGGGACCCTCGTGCGGGAGGAGGGAGACAAGGCCTCCGGGGACCCGGCGGTCAACGAGGCCTACAACCACTCCGGGCACACCTACGATTTCTACAAGCGCGTCTTCGATCGCAACTCTCTCGACGACCGGGGCATGTCGCTCATCTCCAGCGTCCACCTGGGGCGTCGCCTGAACAACGCCTTCTGGACGGGCGAGCAGATGGCCTACGGGGATGGGGATGGCTCGCTTTTCGTTCGCTTCACGAAGTCTCTGGACGTCGTGGGCCACGAGCTGACCCACGGTGTGATCACCCACACCTCCAACCTCGAGTACCGGGACGAGCCCGGGGCGCTGAACGAGCACCTGGCCGACGTTTTCGGGAGCCTGATCAAGCAGTGGAAGAAGAAGCAGACGGCCGCCCGGGCCGACTGGCTGATCGGTCCGGACCTCATGGGACCGGACACGGATGCCACCGCGCTCCGGACCTTCAAGGACGAGCCCGCATTCGAGGACGATCCCCTTCTCGGCACCGATCCGCAACCGAAGCACATGCGAGACAAGTACCGAGGCTCCAGCGACAACGGCGGCGTGCACATCAACTCGGGTATCCCGAACCACGCGTTCTACCTGACCGCCCGGGCGATCGGAGGCCGGGCCTGGGAGCGGGCCGGGCGCATCTGGTACGACTCGATGCTGGCACTCACGCCCACGAGCGACTTTCCGGACATGGCGGCCCGCACGCTGCAGGAAGCAGCTGCTCTGTGCGGGACCCGCAGCACCGAGTACATGGCCGTTCGGGACGCATGGAAGGCGGTCGGGCTCTGAGCTCATGAAGATCCGGTACCGGGAAGCCGGAGGCTTCACGGGTCTCTCACGAGGCGTCGACATCGACACGGCGTCGCTGCCCGAGGACGAAGCCCAACGAGTGCTCTCCCTCGTCGAACGAGCCGGCCTGGTGAGCCAGGAGGAACCAGCAATCGGGGACGCAAGGGATCTCCGAGGCTACGAGCTGATCATCGAGGTGGAGGCGAGCCTCACGGTCGTTCGCTTCGACGACGCGACGGCCCCGCCCACCGCCGACGAGCTCCTCGCCTATCTGCAGGGCCAGGCGCGGCCCATACCCCTGAGGCCCGCGGAGGACCCATGACGACCATCCGATCGATCATCGCCGAGAGCTTCATCATCGCGACCGTGTCGCTGACGAGCGGCGTCGTGCGCGCCGAGCCACCGTCGCCCGCCACCTTCTCGATCGTCGCCGCCGATCCCGAAGCGGGCGAGGTGGGCGTCGCGGTGGCCAGCCGCTTCTTCGCCGTCGGGACCGTCGTGCCGTGGGCCCGCGCCGGGGTCGGCGCGGTGGCGACGCAGGCCAACGCCAACACCTCGTACGGGCCGAGGGGACTCGAGCTCCTCGAGCGCGGCATCCAACCGCAAGAGGCGCTGGACGCGATGCTGCGCGACGACGACAACCGGGGTCGGCGGCAGGCCGGCGTCGTGAGCGCGGACGGTGCGTCGGCAACCTGGTCCGGAGACGGGTGCACGGCGTGGGCCGGCGGCCGCCACGGGTCTGGCTACGCGATCCAGGGCAACATCCTCACCGGAGAGGACGTGATCGCAGCAATGGAGAGCCGCTTCCTCGAGACGCGGGGCCGGCCCCTCGCCCAGCGCCTGCTCGAGGCGCTCCTTGCCGGCGACGCTGCCGGGGGTGACAGCCGCGGCCGCCAGTCGGCCGCGCTTCTGGTCGTCCGCGAGCGCGGAGGCTACAACGGCTTCACCGACCGCGCCATCGACGTGCGCGTCGACGACCACGCGGACCCGATGGGCGAGCTGGCGCGCCTCACCCGCTACGCCCTGGTCAACGACACCTGGAACCGCGGCTGGACCGCCTTCACCGAGGCTCGCCATGCGGAAGCGCTCCGCTGGCAGCGCAAGACGGCGGGGATGGCCGCGGAGGTCCCAGGCATGCTCCCCGAGGTGCTCTACGATCTCGCCGTCATCCTGCAGGCGAACGGAAAGAGCGACGAGGCCCTCGCCGTCGTCGAGCGGGCGATCCGCCTGAACCCGAAGCTTCGCGACCAGGCCCACAGGGACGACGACCTCGCCGGCGTCCGCGACCGGCTTCCCCACTGAGGGACGCTCACTCGGCTGCCGGTCTGCTCAGCCGCTTCGCCAGCTCCTCGCCCAGCTCCTTGCCGAGACGCAGATAGCAGGCGATGCCGTCGGCGTCGAGGTTGTCGTCGTGGACGCCGGCAGTCACGACCGTCACACGTCCGAGCTCCTCGGCGAGTCGGGTCGCGATGCCTCGGGCAATCGGCTCCTCCTTGTGAGGGGGAATCGTGAGGACCGAGCACGACGCGGACCAGGTCTTGCCGGCGACCGTCGACGGGCCGGGTTGGGCCAAGACGACGCTGCCCACGTGAGGTCGCTGTCCCCCCCCCACCGCCACGACGAGATCCTCGCCTACCTCCTGAATCCTGGCCTCGAGGTGTCGCCCACTTGGCGGGTCCTCGACTCGGCTCACAGAGCTCCTCACGGTTAGAGATCGAAGCTCAGGGCGAAGTTGAGGCGGTAGTCGTCCTGCTGCGGGAACGACCCGTCCGAGCTCTGCTGGGGCTTCTGGATCCTGTCCCAGACGAAGGTGACGTCGAAGTCGAGAGAGCCGATCAGGTCGAACTCGAAGCCGGTGACGAAGTGGTGCGTGAACTGACCTGATTCCTCGTTGACGACCTGGATCTGGTACGACAGGTTGAAATCAACGGAACCGCTCAGCTTGTGGTCGTAGGCCGTCCCGAGCGCGACGACGGGGGTGTCCGCAGACTCGGCGCTGTCCTCGGGCACATCGTCGAAACTCGTCCGCTGATAGCCGAAGGTGGTGGTCACCTGCCAGTCGACCTTCGCCGTGTCGATGATCTGGTAGCCGACACCGGCCGCGACAGTTCCCCGGTGGGCGATGTTCTGGAACGGATCGCGAAAGTACTCGAGCCGGACGGGAGAGATGAAGAACCGGTCCGACACGAAGCGATCCCATCCCACGCTGGCCCGGGTGTTGTCGGTGACCGTGACGTCCTGGGTGACGTTGTAGTTGCCCAGGTAGTCGAACGAGATCCGGTTCTTCACCGTGCGCCGCTTCACGCTGACCGTGGCGTTGGTCTCGGCCACCTCGTTGTTGCCCCGCCGGACGTTGAACCCCGCGCCGACCTTTGCCGACCAGTAGCTTCTCTCTTTCGGCTCGCCCGCGGTGATGCTGAGGACCTGGGTCCGCTCGAGCTCCCGGGTCTGGTCCCCCATGACCACCACCTTGTCCCCGTCGATCCGTAGCTTGCCGATGGCGACGGTCCGGTCGAGGAGGCCCACCTGCATCGTGGCCTTGCAGAGGACCTGCCGGACGTCGGCGAAATCCCAGGTCTTGAGGTCCAGCTCCTTGGAGTCGAACTCGAGCTGGTCGTTGTACATCGCGATCAGCTCGCCCTTGAGCCACTCGCCGGACTTGAGCTGGATCCAGTCGAACTTCTCGGGCATCGG
>CAXMOH010000242.1:0-5088 GCA_964194855.1 uncultured Hyphomicrobium sp. | reverse complement strand
TGAGGGACTGGTTGAGCCGCAGATGGTGGGAGAAGCGCCGCAGCACCGCGTCCAGGTTGCCCGAGCGTTCCCCGGCCACGAGGCTCGCGGCAAAGATCGGGGGATAGAGCTCTCCCTCCTCCCGGAACGCGTCGGAGAGCGACACTCCCGACTTCACCTTTTCCCGCACCGTCAATAGCGACTGGCGAAACACCGGGTCCCGCTGGCGCTCGAGCATCACGTCGAGGGACTGGAAGAGTGGGAGACCCGCTTTCAGGAGCGCGGCGAGCTCCTGCCCGAAGATGAGCAGGAGTCCGGGATTCACACGGCGAGGTTTGAGCCGCAGGAGGGAGGCCCCGAAGCCCCGGCGGATCGCCAGCAGGTAGAAGCCCTGCTGTTCGAGATCGACACGTAGAGAGCGCTCGTCGGAGGCGCTGAAGGTGCGCTCGACGACCTCTCCCGAAGGCGTGCCGACCCTGCAGACGTACTCCATGCTCGCGATACACTTCGACTGTACCAGCCGAACCCTTAAGGTTCAAGTCCTGAAGGACTTAGCGTACTCTGGCGAGGATGAGGGTCTGGTCGTCTTCGGCGGGTCGGCCCCCCGCCCAGCCCTGCACCTCGCCGAGGAGGGTGTACAGGGCGATTCGCACGGGGTCGCCGTAGGCCCGCGCCGCGGTCTCGCGCAGTCGGTCGGCGCCGAAGAGCTCGCCGGAGGGCGAGCTTCGGTCGGCAAGGCCATCGCTGAAGAGGACGAGGAGATCATCCGGCGCGATGGGGATGCGGCCGGTGGAGTACTTCGATCCTTCGAAGAGGCCCAGCACCGTGCCCCCGGCATCGAGCAGCTCGGTCTGGCCCCCGCGGCCGACGAGGACCGCTGGCTCGTGCCCGGCGTTGACGTAGGCGAGCGTCCCCGCCTCGAAGTCGAAGATCCCGAAGAGGAGCGTGGCGAACAGACCCTTCGGCGTGACGTCCCAGAAAATGCGGTTGACCCGAGCGATGGTCTCGCCGGGGTCTTCCTCTGCTGCGACGTGGACGTGGGCCCGCAGGCACGCCTTGAGGTTGGCAGCCAGAAGGGCCGCCGGCACACCCTTGCCCATCACGTCGGCGAGGGTAACCGCGATCCGCCCGCCGGCCAGGGGGATCACGTCGTAGTAGTCCCCCCCGATCTCGCGCACCGGGATGAACTCGGCAGCGAGCTCGAGGCGGGGATGGTGCAGCGGCGGGGGCAGAAGCGCCCGCTGGAACCGGGAGGCGAGCCGGAGCTCCTCGGCCATGCGTCCGGCCAGCTTCTCCAGACGCTGGGACACCGTCTCCAGCTCGGCGTTCTTGCGGGCCAGCTCGCCTAGAACGCCCCGCACCCTGAGGGCGGTGCGGATGCGGGCCAGGAGAACTTCGGTCCCCAGGGCCCCGTTGACGAAATCGTCGGCATGATCGATGAGGCGGCTCTCGACGTGAGTGCGACGCCCCTCCTCGGTGACGACGATGACCGCCGGCCGGTCCGGTCGGTCGGGATGGCCCACGCCCTCGAGGACCGACGACAGATCCTCGCCGGGGAGACGACCGTCCAGCAGGACCAGCTCGGGTGAGTCGGCCTGGATGCGCTGCAGCGCCTCGCTCGGCTGGGTCCGTTGGGCATCCACCGCGCCCGGCAGCCAGTCCCCCTTCGGCAGGGCGAGGTCGCCCACCACGAGAGTGAGCGGCGGAGCGGGAGACGCTTCGCTCGCCGCGGCAGGGGGCGGTTCGGAGCTCATGACGGATCGATGAACTTGTATCCCATGCCGTGGATCGTGAGGATCCACTTCGGCTCCGAGCCGCTGTCACCGATCTTGGCCCGCAGCTTGGCAATGTGGGTGTCGACCGTGCGAGTGGAGGGGTACGACTCGTACCCCCAGACGTCCTCGAGGAGCTGGTCGCGGGTGACCGTGTCACCCTTGCGCTCGATCAGGTAGCGAAGCAGCTCGAACTCCCGAGGGCTGAGGTCCAGCGCCTCCCCGGCCTTCGTGGCCTTGTACGACTCGAACTCGAGCTCCACGTCTGCGAAGGAGTACTTGACCAGCCGCCTGGGCGAGCCCTCGGTGCGGCGGAGCACCGCCCGCACCCGGGCCAGCAGCTCCCGGATCGAGAACGGCTTCGTCACGTAGTCGTCCGCTCCCAGCTCGAGACCGACGACCTTGTCGATCTCCTGCCCCCGGGCGGTGAGCATGAGGATCGGGCCTTCCCACCCTTCGCCCCGGAGGGTCTTGCACACCTCGAGGCCCGAGAGCCGGGGCAGCATGACGTCGAGAAGGATCAGATCGGGCTTCAGGGACCGGGCACGCTCGAGACCCGACTCCCCGTCCGTCGCGGTGGTGACCTCGTACCCCTCGAACTCGAAGTTGTCCTTGAGTCCGAGAACCATGTCCGGCTCGTCTTCGACGATAAGGATCTTGCTCATGATCTTCCTTGTTCTGTGCCGTCTTTGACTGTGCTCACCGGCGCTCTATCCACTACGGCCTCCGCCCAGCCGGGGCGCCGGCGCCAGCGGCACGACGAGACGGAACGTGCTGCCCTTTCCCGGCTCGGAGTCGAGCTCCACGGAGCCGCCGTGCGCATCCATGATGTGCTGGACGAGAGCCAGGCCGAGGCCGCTCCCCTTGGTCGTGTGGATCAGGGTGTCCTCGACCCGGTAGAACTTCTCGAAGATCTTCTTCCGCTCCGCCCTGGGGATGCCGACACCCCGATCCGTGACCGCGATGACGATGCCCCCGTCACCCTCGCGCACGTCGAGGCCGATGTGCCTGCCGTCGCCGCTGTACTTGACCGCGTTGTTGATGAGATTCAAGAGGGCCTGGGAGAGCGCCTCGGGGTCCACCACGGCCTCGGGCAGGTCGTCGGCGAGGCTCACCTCGAGCTCGAATCCCTGCTGCTCGATGGAGAAGCGGTACGCCTCCACCACCTCGCGCACCACCGCCCCCACGTCCGCCGGACGGAACCGGTACTCCTTGCGCCCGGCCTCGATGCGGGAGAAGTCGAGGATGTTGTTGATCAGCTGCGTCAGGCGCTGGCTCTCCTTGTTGATGACACGGTAGTACTGCTTCGCCTTGTCCTCGCTGGGGACACGACCCAGCTCGAGGGTCTCGGCGAAGAGGCGAATGAGGGCAAGAGGCGTCTTCAGCTCGTGGCTCACGTTGGCGACGAAGTCGCTCTTCAGGCGGGAGAGGCGCAGCTCACGACGCACGTTGGCGTAGACGAGGAAAAGGCCGGCGAGGAGCATCACGTCGATGAAGCCGATGAGTGCCGTCTTCGTGAGGGCGAGGCGCCTCACCTCCTCCTCGATCGAGCGATCCTTGTAGCGCAGCTGGAGGACTACGCCCCTGAAGGAGGGTGCCGCCATGATCCTCCGGACCTCGAACCGATCGTCCGGCGTCGGAGCGCTCTCGTAGAGGGGCTGCCCCGTGGGCTCCGAGACACGGATCACCCACGCTTCGTCGGGGTTCATGAACTCGCTGTCGAAGAACTCGCGCACGAGCTTCCTGTGGACGTAGTCGCACGAGAAACGGAAGCGGACCATTCCGAGCTTCTCGCCACCGTGCGTCTTGAGAGGGACCGAATCCTCTTCCCCGTCCAGCGCCGGCATGTCCAGGCCCCGCAGGGCCTCGCGAAGAGCATCGACGCTGTCCCTCCCGGGCTCGGGTTGGCGTCGCTCCTTGCGCATCGGGTTCCAGGCCTCGAGGCGCAGCGAATCGAAGCTCACCTCGGCCATCCCGGCGTCGCGGAGGGCGGCCCGGACCAGCTTGGGCCGGCCTTCGAGAAGCACCTCGGTGCCCACGACGCGAGCCGCCTCGAGGGCACGGGCGCGGGCGGCCATCTCGAGATCCTGCTCGACGTAGTACAGCATCTTCTCGGCCTGCGCCTTCAGGCTGATCTTGAGGTTCTCGGCGTGCTTTGGGACGGCGTTGAAAGAGAGGACGGACAGCGCGATCGAGGGCAGGAGTACCGCCCCGACGAAGATCGAGACCACACGCCCCCGGGAGTCCGTGGGCGTGGCGAGCCGCTTCTCGATATCGCTCATCTCACCAGAATCTACCACCCTGCCGCATCGCCGGCCGTCACTTGCTGCAAGCCGGCGTCAAAGGATGTGACACAGCCCGCGCCGACCCGGGACCCTCGTCGGCTAGCATAGGGTCATGGCGAAGCCCGACGGGGGCGAGCGCGTTCTCGCGAAGAATCGGAGAGCCTTCTTTCAATACCACGTCCTGGAGCGCGTGGAGGCGGGTGTTGCCCTCCTGGGCACGGAGGTGAAGTCCGTGCGCGAGGGCGGCCTCAGCTTCAGCGACGCCTACGTGGAGTTCCGGGGGGGTGAGCTCTTTCTCGTGGGGTGCAAGATAGCCCCCTACACCCACGGCAACCAGATGAACCACGCCCCCGAGCGCGACCGCAAGCTCCTGCTCCACAAGCGGGAGATCCTGAAGCTCGGCGGCAAGATCACCGGCAAGGGGCTGACCCTGGTACCGCTCCGCGCCTACCTGCGCAAGGGGAAGGTCAAGCTCGAGATCGGCCTCGGTCGAGGCAAGCAGGCCCACGACAAGCGCGAGGCCATCAAGCGCCGGGACATCGATCGCGACACCCGCCAGGCCCTCCGCGACCGAGGTTGAGATAGGGGGACAGATCGGGGCTAAACCAGGAACAGCCCGCCGTCGACGCCGAGGATGGCGCCGTTGATGAACGACGAGAGGTCGGAGGCCAGGAACACGTAGACCGCGGCGACCTCCTCGGGACGCCCGAGCCGCCGGGCGGGAAGCCGGGAGAGCGTGGCCTCCAGCTCGCTCGCCGGGACCGCGCTGGTCGTCTCGGAGTCGATCAACCCGGGGGCCACCGCGTTGGCCGTGATCCCCTTCGGGCCGAGCTCTCGGGCCCAGGTCCGGGTCATGCCCACGATGGCGCCCTTCGACGCCGAATAGGCCGTCAGCCCCACGGCGCCGATGCGGGTGGACATGGAGGCGGCGGAGATCACGCGGCCGGCGCCCCGGGCCACCATGTGGGGCACCGTGGCCCGGGTGCACACCAGGGTCCCGCGGAGGTTGATGTCCAGGCTCTCCTCCAGGTCCTCGTCGGTGAGATCCTCCA
>CAXMOH010000241.1:0-3449 GCA_964194855.1 uncultured Hyphomicrobium sp. | reverse complement strand
CTGCCGCACAGGCGGCAGCGGTTGTACCCACGAACAGGAAACCGCGGCTTCCGTCGCGCTTTTGCTATGAGAGACAGCTTGGCCACTCGCCTTACCTCCTCACTGGGTCCGGAACGGCATCCCGAGAGACGCGAGGAGCTGCTTCGACTCCTCGTCCGTCCGGGCAGTGGTGACGAACGTCACGTTCATTCCCCGCAGCTTCTCAACATTGGCGTAGTCGACTTCGGGAAAGATGATCTGGTCCTTGAGCCCCAGGGTGTAGTTGCCACGACCGTCGAAGGAGTTCGTTGGCAGGCCACGAAAGTCCCGCACCCGGGGCAGCGCCACATTGCACAACCTGTCGACGAACTCGTACATGCGGTTGCCACGCAGGGTCACCGCCGCGGCGATGGGCATCCCCTCCCGAAGGTGGAAAGACGCCACCGATTTCTTGGCCCGGCGAATCGTCGGCTTCTGGCCGGCGATGAGGCCGAGCTCGTCCACCGCGGTGTCGAGCACCTTGATGTTCTGCGTCGCCTCACCGACACCCATGTTCAGCACGACCTTCAGAAGCCGGGGAACCGCCATCACGTTGGGGTAGTTCCGCTCCTTCATCATTTGCGGCTGGATTTCCTTGTAGTAGGAGTCCTTGATTCGTGGCACAGCTTTCACGCTCACTTGTCCAGCACCTCGCCGCTTCGCCGGCCTGCCCTGACCCTGCGCCCGTCCGCCAGGAGCGTCGACCCGATCCGGGTCCGCTTGTCGTCGTCGGGCGAGACGATCATCACGTTCGAAACGTGGAGTGGCGCCTCCCGCTCGACGATCCCTCCTTTGATGTTCTTCTGGGGGTTGGGCCTGGTGTGGCGCTTGATGAAGTTGACCCCCTGCACGAGCACGCGAGCCTCGGTGCGCATGACCGTGATGATCTTGCCCCGCTTGCCCTGGTCTCGTCCGGCGATGACCTCGACGAGATCGTTCTTTCTCAGGCGGATTCTCGTCCGCTCCTTCGTCCGAAGTTTCTGCTTCGCCATGGCGTTCAGAGCACCTCCGGGGCCAGCGACACGATCTTCATGAACTTCTTGTCGCGGAGCTCTCGGGCGACGGGACCGAAGACACGGGTTCCGACGGGCTCGCCGTCGTCCTTGATGAGGACGGCGGCGTTCTCATCGAAACGGATGTAGCTGCCGTCCTTCCGGCGCTGCTCCTTGCGGGAGCGAACGATGACGGCTTTGACCACCTTGCCCTTGCGAACGGCCTCCTGGGCCTCGGGAGTGCTCTCCTTCACGTTGGCCGTGATCACATCGCCGAGCCGCGCGTAGCGGCCGGTGGAGCCTCCGAGGGGGAGGATGCAGGAAATCTTCCTGGCCCCGCTGTTGTCGGCCACCTGGAGGACCGTTTGCATCTGGATCATGTCGTCTTCCTCTTTGCCTCAGGCGCCCGACGCGTCGAGCTTGCTCTCGGCGGAGCGCTCGATGATCTCGGTCACCCGCCAACGCTTGCGCTTCGAGAGCGGGCGGGACTCCACGATGCGGACACGGTCGCCTCGCCGGGCGCCGAGCTCGTCGTGGGCCATGAACGCGGACGTTCGGCGCATGGTCTTGCGGTAGAGACCGTGCCGCACGAAACGAACCACGGTCACGACGACCGTCTTGGCCGTCTTCGCGCTCACGACGACTCCCGTGCGCTCCTGGCGTTGTCGCGGCGGGGCCGCCACCGCTTTGTTCTCGGTCATCGCGACACCTGCTTCTGGTGGAGAATAGTCATGACGCGGGCAATATCCCGACGGGTCTCACGAAGCTTCATGGTGTTGTCGAGCTGCCCGGTGGACTGCTGCACCCGAAGGCGAAACAGGTGCTCCTGCAGCTCTTCCTGCTTTTGCACGAGCTCCTCCGGCCCCATCTCCCTGATGGCGCTGGGCTTCATCACATTCCCTCCGTACGCGTCACGAATCTCGTCGTGATCGACAGCTTGTGGGCCGCCAGGCGCAGCGCCTCACGAGCCGTGTCCTCGGGCACCCCCTCCATCTCGTAGAGGATCCGCCCTGGCTTGACCACCATCACCCAGGAATCGGGTGCGCCCTTCCCCTTCCCCATCCGTGTCTCCTGAGGCTTCTTGGTGATCGGCTTGTCGGGGAACATCCGAATCCAGATCCGTCCGCTTCGCTTGATGAAACGCGTGATGGCGATTCGGCCCGCCTCGATCTCCCGTTGGCTGACCCACCCGCATTCGGTGGCCTTCAGCCCGTAGTCGCCGAAGGCGACGTGGCCGCCGGTCCAGGCCTTGCCCTTCATGCGTCCGCGGTGCACCTTGCGGAACTTGACCTTCTTGGGCATCAACATGACGCGTCTCCCATCAGGCCAGCGGCCGGACCGACTTGCTCGTTTCGGTCTCGCCCTTGTAGATCCAGGTCTTCACGCCGATCTGCCCGAAGTTCGTGTCGGATTCGGCGAAGCCATACTCGATGTCGGCCCGCAACGTGTGAAGGGGCAGCTGCCCGTGCAGATACCACTCCGAGCGGGCGATCTCCGAACCGTTCAGGCGGCCCGAGACCTTGATCTTGATGCCCCGCGCACCGAAGCGCAGCGCTGCGTCGACGGCCTTCCGCATCGCGCGGCGGAAGGCGATCCGCTTCGCCAGCTGCATGGCAACCGACTCCGAGACGAGCTGCGCGTCGAGCTCGGGCTTGAGAATCTCCTGGATGTTGATGAAGACCTCCTTGCCGGTCTTCTTCTGGATCTCCTGCTTGAGCTTGTCGACCTCCTGCCCCTTGCGACCGATGATGATTCCCGGCCGGGAGGTGGAGATGCTGATCTTGAGCTTGTTCGCAGCGCGCTCGACGTCCACTCGGCTCACGCCGGCATGGGCAAAGCGCTTCTTGAGGTCCTTCTTCAGCTTGAGGTCCTCGTGAAGCAGATCCGCGTAATCCTTGTCCGCATACCAGCGGCTCCGCCAGGTCTTGTTGAAACCCAACCGGAAGCCGACGGGGTGGACTTTCTGACCCATCTCGCTACTCCCTCTCCGCCACCCGGACGGTGATATGCGCTGTGCGCTTCAGGATCCTGAAAGCCCGGCCCATCGGCGCAGGACGCACTCGCTTGTATGCCGGCCCTTGATTGGCGTGGCATCCCGACACGAACAGGGACTCCTCGTCCAGGCGGCGCTTCTGGTTCCGGTCTGCGACAACCACCGCGTTGGCGATGGCCGACCGGAGAGTCTTCTCGATGTCCCGAGCCACGGACTTCTTCGTGAAACGGAGAATGCTGAGCGCCTCGGCGGCGCTCTTCTCCCGAATCAGATCCAAGACGAGCCCCGCTTTCTGGGCGGAGGTCCGGACGTATCGGTTGGTTGAACTGGCCTCGAGCATGCCCGCCTCCCTAACGGCCCCCGACCCTGGCCACCTTCTCGACCTTGGCGGAGTGCCCCGTGAAGATCCGGGTCGGCGAGAACTCGCCGAGCTTGTGCCCGACCAT
>CAXMOH010000240.1:0-3204 GCA_964194855.1 uncultured Hyphomicrobium sp. | reverse complement strand
AGAACCTGGATGGCTGGGTTCCCAAGATCACGGGGTTCGAGGTCGGGGACAACCACGCCGACACGTTTCGTGTCGAAGACGGCCTCCTCAAGGTGCGATACGACAAGTACGAGGGAGACTTCGACCGGCGGTTCGGGCATCTCTTCCACGAGACGCTCTTCTCGTACTACCGAATTGCCGTCGAGTATCGGTTCCTGGGCGAGCAGGTCCCGGGCGGCCCCGGCTGGGCCTTCCGCAACAGCGGGATCATGGTTCACGGCCAACCCGTCGACACGATGCAGAAAGACCAGGATTTCCCGATCTGCATCGAGGTGCAGCTCCTGGGAGGCAACGGTAAAGAGGAGCGCCCCAACGCCAACCTCTGCACGCCTGGGACGAACGTGGTCTTCGACGGCAAGCTCGAGACCCGGCACTGCATCGGCTCTCGCTCCAAGACCTTCCACGGGGACCAGTGGGTGCGGGTGGAGGCCATCGTTCATGGCTCGTCCGTGATCCGGCACCTCGTGAACGGTGAGGAAGTCCTCTCCTACGAGCTGTCGCAGATGGGCGGCGGCAACGTGGCAGACCACGATCTCTCGGTCTGGAAGGATGGCCAGCTGATCGAGGAGGGATCCATCTCGCTGCAGGCCGAGAGTCATCCCCTCGAGTTCCGCAAGGTCGAGCTGCTGCCGCTGGTGGGCTGCACCGACCCAAAGGCAAAGAACTACAAGTCGTACTACGTCAAGCCCGACCTCGACGCCTGCGAATAGTTCGACGCAAGAGAGGCGGCACGCGCGCGTGGCTTCTTGACGGGCACGCGGGCGTGCCGCCGACTCAAGCATTCCCTGGCCTGTTGGAGGCGACGCTAGCGCGTCGCAACTTACACTCGGGGTCGACGCTCGTCTCGCAAGCTCGACCGAGCGTCCCCCGAGCCCCCTACGTGGGGAGGGGTCAGGGGTGGGGGGTCGATGAATGAACACATTTGCGTCCGGCGGCGTCTAGTACGCGAAGGACAGCAATGAATGGACGGGTCCACATCCTCCGGGCCGACCCGGTGAGTCGCGAGGCTGCTCCCGATCTTCGGGAGGAGCTGGAACGGCACCTGCCCGACCATTCCGCCCTGGCCTTCAGGGTGGCCTACGCAGTGCTGAGACAGCGCGAGGACGCGGAGGACGTGGCCCAGGAGACCCTGGCCCGGGCATTCCAGCGTCTCGGCACTCTCAGGTCGCCCGAGGGGTTCCGGGCCTGGCTGGTCCGCATGTGCTGGCGCTCGGCTCTCGATCATCGGCGCGCCCGGCAGCGCCGCGAGCGCCGGGAGGAGGCCGCCGTCAGAGGAGCCCAGGTGCCGACGCCGGAGGACCTCGCCGCGGAGAGCGAGTTTCGCCAGCGGCTCCTGGCGGCCCTCGACGATCTCCCGGAAAAGCAGCGCATTGTCGTGATCCTGTGTGGCCTCGAGGGCCAGGACTCGCGCCAGGTCGCCTCCATCCTTGGACTCCCGGATGGGACGGTTCGATCCCGACTTCACGCCGCGAGGCAGCGACTGATGGAGGTGCTGGGATGAGCTGTGAGCGTCACCGCCCGGCGATCCGTGCCGCGGCCCTCGGGGAGCCGGTCGCGCCCGATCTCGAGCCACACCTTGCCGTGTGCCCGTCCTGTGCAGGTCTTGTCGAGAACGACCGGCGGCTGCTGGGTCGCATCGAGAGTGGGATCGACGAGCTCCTGGCGGTCGAGGCGTCGCCGGGCTTCGTGGGCCGGGTCAGGGTCCGCCTGGAAGAGTCGGAGAGGAGCGCCTCGGCCCGGGCCTGGGCTTGGGCGTCTCGATGGTGGCTCCCGGTCGCCCTCGGGGCGGGAGCCCTGCTCGTGGCCGTCTCGCTCGTGAGCCGCGCTCCCTCGCGGCTCGGGTCCACGGCCGGCACTGTCGCCTCGGTCCTTCCGGTGACCGCTCCATCTCCCGCCATCGCGCCGGAGGCGGAGCGAACGATGCCTCTGGCCGCTGTCTCGGCGCCACCGTCGGCGATCGCCTCGCACGCCGGCTCGGTGCAGCGAGCGGTGCCCCGGTCCCGGCCCATCGCCCCGCCACGCGTCGCCCCCGAGGTTCTGATCCCTGCCGGCGACGGAGAGGCCATCCGGCGTTTCTTGGCCAGTCGCCGCCACTGGCGGCTGGCGGCCGAATCGCCCCAACCCCGAGGGTTCGAGACCCTCGATCTCGATGCTCCGTCCGTCGCGGACTGGGAGATGGACACGTCCGAGGGCCCGGTGGTCTTCAACTGGGAGCTCGACGCCTGGCCTCTGGCGCCCGGCGACTGAAAAAAGGAGAGAAGAAGATGACCCTGAAAGCATTCTTGATTCCGCTGGCCGTCCTACTCGCAGGTGGCGCCACCGCCCAGGACGAGGGCAAGGCCGACAAGGGACCGCGGCCCGATGCCCTCGAGACCGCCGTGCCCCTGAAGCTCCAGGTGGTGTTCTCCCGATACCAGGGGGAGACGAGGGTCGGCCGCCTGCCCTTCACCCTGCTCCTGAACTCCAACAACAAGCCGGCGCGCATGAAGATAGGCCTCATGGTCCCGCTCAACGTGCGAACCGAGGGAGGCAAGGGCCCGCCCACGGTCATGTTCAAGGACGTGGTCACTGCCGTGCGGTGCAGCGCACGGCCCCTCAGCGGCGAACGGTTCGCGCTGGCGTGCGGGTTCGACCAGGACGTGGTGAACGCCCCCGACGGCGAGAACATTGCGTCCGCGCAATTCGCCCCGGTCATCCGGCGCTTCAACTCCGATACCACTCTCGTCCTGCAGGACGGCCAGACCGTCCAGCACTCCGCCACCGACCCCCTCACCGGCGAGGTCCTGGAGGTCGACGTCACGCTCCACGTGGTGAAGTGACCTGCGCGGATCAGTCGGGGGGAGGGTCGAGAGACAGCAGCCCCACGACCTCGAGATCGTAGTCGGTGTACGCGCGGTAGGTCCCGCGAAGCCAGAGGAGGATCGGCTCGCCCTCCGCCCCCCGGGGCACGATCGGCCTCAGGTTGTCCATCGTCGAGTCCACCGTGACCGGCGTCCACCGCCAGTCGGAAGGGGGCGCGCCTGCTTCGGCGGTCCGGCGGCCGCGGAAGATCTCCCAGTGTCGGCGGCCGTCGGCGTTTGAGAGGTGGGCCCCTGTCGCCGGATGGGCGTTGGTCGAGATGAAGATGGTGTCGGGATCGCCGGGGACGAGGGCCACGCCGCCCGT
>CAXMOH010000239.1:0-6584 GCA_964194855.1 uncultured Hyphomicrobium sp. | reverse complement strand
TCTGCCTCGATGATGGCGGCCAGCGTCTGCGGCATCGTGTCCTTCTTGAAGGCCCGCCGTCCCGTCGCCATTTCGTAGAGGATCGACCCGAAGGAGAACTGGTCCGAGCGAAAGTCCACCGCTCGGCCTGCCGCCTGCTCCGGAGACATGTAGGGCACCGTGCCGGGGACGAGGCCGGCTCGTGTGGCCTGTGCGATCGTGGTGATGTCCGAGACTGGCTCTCCGCCTTCGGTCTGACGGGTCAGCTTGGCGAGGCCGAAGTCCAGGATCTTCCCCAGCCCGTCGTCCGTGATCATCAGGTTCTCGGGCTTGAGGTCCCGGTGCACGATGCCGGCGGCGTGAGCCTTCGCCAGGCCTTCCGCGATCTGGGTGCCCAGAGCGAGGATCTCGCTCGGGGGGATCGGACCCTCACCCAGCCGACTTCCGAGGGTCTTCCCCTCGACGAGCTCCATCGCGATGTAGCTCGTGCCGTCCTGCTCGGCGATGTCATGAATAGTGACGATGTTGGGATGGTTGAGGGAAGATGCGGTGCGGGCCTCGCGCTCGAACCTCTGCAGGCGCTCCGGGTCCGCAGCCAGCTCGTCCGGCAGGACCTTGATCGCCACGTCCCGTCCGAGCTTCACGTGCCTGGCCCGGTACACCTCTCCCATGCCTCCCGCTCCGAGGGGCGAGAGGATCTCGTATGCGCCGAGGCGCGTCCCTGGGTCGAGGGCCATCTGCAGACCTCTCTGGTCGGGATTCTGGGTAGGTAATCTTGCGCCCGTGACCGGCAAAAATCAACGACCGGAGCAGTTCCCCTTGGAGTCGGAGCGCAAGCGCGGGGCCTGAGCATGGATTCCGGGCATGTGGGCCGCTCTGGGGCGGCGCCGCCCTCAGGCGCTGGGCGGGGGGTTGTGCCCCTCGTGCGGAGCCAGGCGCGCGAGGGATCTCCTTTCGTTCGTTGACAATTGTGTATACAGAGTTGTAGCCTCAATAGGCTACGATATGGGCTACGGCACGGTTCGAATCAGCGACTCCGCGCTCGGCACACTCCGCGAGCTCGCCCGGTCCGAGGGCAAGTCCATGCTGTCTCTCATCGATGAGGCCGTCGAGGCCTTGCGGCGCCAGCGCTTCCTCGAACAGGTGAACGCCGCGTACGCCACCCTGCGCAACGATCCCCACGCCTGGGAGGAAATCGAAGCCGAGCGCCGGGAGTGGGACGCCACTCTTGCCGACGGGGTCGTTGCGGCCGAGGGGCGTGCGCCCTACAAGGCGCGGTCACGCGCGGGCAAGAGGCGGAAACGATCGTGAACCCCCCGGCTCGGGGTGAGGTGTGGTTGATGGACCTCAACCCCACACGTGGACACGAGCAGGCGGGGCGGCGACCCGTTCTCGTCGTTTCGGAAGATCTCTTCAACCGGGGCCCGGCCGGCCTGGTCATCGTTCTGCCCATGACCTCGACGTTGCGGAACGTGCCGAGTCACGTGCCTATCGATCCGCCCGAGGGCGGCGTCAAACGCCGGGCCGCAATCCTGTGCGAGGGCGTACGATCGGTCTCCGTCGAACGCCTGATCACCCGATGGGGCCCGGTGGGACGCCAGACGATGGCCGCCATCGAAGACCGGCTTCGCATCCTGCTGCGACTCTAGCAACAACGACGGAACAACGACGGGGTCAGGTCTTGCATCGTAGCATCGCGAATCTCCTATTCGGCGCGACGCTACGACACAAGACCTGACACCAAGCCCCCAAGGCCCCGACCCTCAGCCGAGCTGCAGGAAGCGGACCTCCCGGATGCCCGGGAGCTTTGCCAGCTCGTCGATCGCGCTCGGGCCGACCTCGCCTTCCACCTCGATGAGCATGATGGCCCGGCCGCTGCCGGGCTTGCGGCCGAGGCCCATGCGGGCGATGTTCACCCCCTGCGCTCCGAGGAAGGTGCCCACCCGACCGACGGTCCCGGGGGTGTCGTCGTTGCGGACCATGAGGAGATTCCCCTGGGGGATGGTGTCGACCTCGACGCCGTCCACGTCGACCAGGCGCACGTGCTCGCCGCCGAAGATCGTCCCCGCCACGGAGAGCTCCTCCTCGCTGGTCTTGAGGCGCAGCGCCACGAGGTTGGAGAAGGCCAGCTTCGCCGACGATGTGGACTCGAGGATCTCGATGCCCCGGGCCTGGGCGATCTCCAGGGCGTTCACCAGGGTGACGCCCTCCGCCATGTGGGGGCGCAGGATGCCGGTCACCGAGGCGGACAGGATGGGCTTCAGGTCCAGCTCGCGCAGATCGCCGTAGACGCCCAGCTCGATGCGCTCGAGGGACCCGCGGCACGCCTGGCCCAGGAAGAGCCCGAGCCGCTCGCCGAGGTCCATCGCCGGGCGGACCTTGTCGTAGAGGTCGCCGGCCAGCGAGTAGAAGTTCACCGCCTGCTGGATGATGCCGCCCTTGAGGTAGTCGCGCACCTGCTGGGCGATGTCGGTTCCGACACGCTGCTGGGCCTCCCGGGTGGACGCCCCGAGGTGCGGCGTGGCGATCACGTGCGGGTGCTTGGCCAGGCGCCAGTCGTCCGGGGGCTCCTTCGGATGGACGTCGAGGGCGGCCCCGGCCACGCGGCCGGAGTCCAGGGCGTCGAGAAGCGCGTCGGGGTCGATGAGCGGGCCTCGAGCGGCATTGACGATCCGGACCCCGGTCTTCATCCTGGCGAAGGCCTCCTTCCCCAGGAGGTGGCGGGTCTCGTCGTTCAGAGTGGTGTGGAGCGTGAGGTAATCGGAGGTCTGGAAGATCTCCTCGAGAGTCCGCAGCTTGACGTGGGCCTGCTCGGCGACCGCCGGTGCGACGAACGGGTCGTAGGCCTGGATCTCCATCCCGAAGGCCCGGGCCCGGGCGGCGACCTCGCGGCCGATCCGACCGAGACCAATCACCCCGAGTCTCTTGCCGAACAGCTCGACACCGGCAAAGGCCTTGCGGTCGAATCTCTCGGCCTTCATGGCGGAATCGGCGGCAGGGACGTTGCGGGCGAGGGAGAGCAT
Source organism: uncultured Hyphomicrobium sp. (assembly GCA_964194855.1). Lineage (GTDB taxonomy): Bacteria > Acidobacteriota > Vicinamibacteria > Fen-336 > Fen-336 > JAJDNS01. The sequence continues at coordinate 3,582 of CAXMOH010000239.1, read as the reverse complement.
GAGACCCACCGCCAGCTCGGCGGTCGAGATCGTGTTGCCGCCCGGCGAGTTCATCACCAGGACGCCCTTGCGGGTCGCCGCGGCGAGATCGATGTTGTCGACCCCGACGCCCGCCCGCCCGATCACCTTCAGGCTCGTGGCGGCGTCGATCACCGCGGGGGTCATCTTGCTGCCACTGCGAATGAGGATGGCGTGGTACGGCGGCACGAGCTTGACGAGCTCCGCGGTCGGCTTGGCCTTCTCCAAGTCGAGCGTCCAGCCTTCGGCCCGGAGAATCTCCTGGCCACGGTCGGTCAGCCCTTCGAGAACGAGGATGCGGTAGCTCACTGTTGGCCTCTCAGAAGTAGATTGAGGATGAAGACGCGGCCGATCCTGCGTCCGGCCACGGTCGCCCATTATCCTTCATTTCCTTCGGATCTCGACGGCGCCTTCGATCGCCTCCGTTGTGCACACAGGAGTCGGCAGTTCATCCACAGGAAGTGTGGATAACCCTGTGGAAAGGTCGCACCCTGCGCCATGCAGATTGTTGAATAGAAATGACTTGACGCACTTTGCACTAATTGACAGCAGCATGCTCGGGGCATGCGATTTGCGTGTCCTGCGTTCTGATGCAGCGCGGGCGAAGGTCCCTGTTCGGCGTGACCCGCTGCGGTGTGTAATCCCCATCACGGGCACTCTGATCGCCCTTCCGTACTACACTGCGAGAGGGGAGAGTGACCATGAAGGCGACCACACTGGCGGCAGCAGTGATCGTTCTGGCCGTGGCGGCGCCGTCCCATCCTCAGGAGTCCGCTCCCCGGCGCGATGAAGAACCAGAGCGTCCGAAGCGCATGATCCGGGTGCTTCAGAGTCCCTACGATCTTGCGTCGTTCTACAGCTCGCGCCCGGGCGCGTCGAGCGTGACTCCGCCCGTGCCCAACGATCCGGCCTACGCCCTGGCAAGCTTCTATCGCTCACGGGGTGGAGGAGCACAGGGACCGCCGGACGGACCCTGGCTCTGGGCGGCCTTCTGGGCGAGCGGCTACGGCGCCCACCGCCCGATGCCGTTCGTCGGCTACCGCCGCTCCATCGGCGAAAACGGGGACCTCTTCCTGGCGGTGCCCTTCCTCGCTCCACTGGGGCCCCTGGGCGGGGGCTTTCCAGGCCACCGCTCCCCAGGGCACTCCCCGGGCCGCGCGCCAGTCCGCTCGCCTGGCCACGTCCCCGGACCCTGACGTGGAAGGGGCGTCGCCCTGGGAGCGACGCCCCTCACCGCTTCTTGCGGTGCGGAGACAGCCCGGCGGCTTCGACGAACCTGCGGCCGGTGAGGCGCTCGAAGCGGTCGGCCAGACCCTCCAGCTCGTCGGTGCTCTCGTCCTGCTCCATCCGCTCGATGCGCCACATGGGATAAAACGCGGACGACAGCCCGAGCCCCGAGGTCTCGCCTCGCACCTCCTGCCGCATCCAGTCCTCCAGCGAGACGATGTCGAGCCCGCGGACGGCGACCCCGGACTGCTCCAGGGAGAGAAGGGCTCCGAACACCTTCTCGCGAGGCGAATGGAGATAGATCAAGACAGGGATCCCCGGCTCGAGGCCGATCTTCTTCACTGCCGCCGGGGACGGCCGGGGGGCCCGGAGAAGAACTGGCCCAGCCGCCGTGCCCCCTCCCGGAGGTCGTCGAGCGATGTGGCGAAAGAGAGCCTGAAGAAGCCCGGGGCGCCGAAGCCCTCGCCGGGCACGACCGCCACTCCCTGCTCCTCGAGCAGGCGCATTGCCATCGTCGCGGTGTCCGGCATCTCCCCGGAGAGGTGTCTCTTGACGTTCGGGAACAAGTAGAAGCTCCCCTCCGGTGAAGGACAAACGACCCCGGGCAGCGCGGCAACGGCCGGCTGGATGACGTCCCGCCGGCGCCGGTACTCAGCCGCGAGCTCGCGAACCGAGTCCTGTGGTCCGGTGAGGGCCTGGGCCGCCGCCACCTGCGAGAAGGTGGCGGTGCTCTGGACGCCGTGAGAGTTGAGGGCCGCGCAGGCCGCGGCCAGTGGCCTGGGCCCGATCACCCAGCCGATGCGCCAGCCGGTCATGCAGTAGGCCTTCGACATCGTCCCCACCACCACCAGGAAATCCCCGGCGGCGGCGGCCACCGCGTCCAGCGCGGGGGCGCCGCCCTCACGGAAGATCAGGTGCGAGTAGGTGTCGTCGAAGATGAGAAAGACCCCCTGGCGCCGCGCCAGGCGGGCAATGGCCAGAAGCTCGTCCGGATCGACGACCGCCCCGGTCGGGTTGGACGGGCTGTTGACCAGGATCGCCCTCGTGCGTGGACCGATCGCCTTCCCGACCGCGCGCGCTCTCAGCCGAAAGCCACCTCTCTCGGAGAGCGGCAGGAGGACCGGCTTCCCGCCGACGATCCGGGCCGCCTCGGCGAAGGTCGGCCAGTGAGGGCTCGGCACCACGACCTCGCTGCCCCGGTCGAGGATGGCGGTGTACAGGAGAGCCAGCGCCTGCTTGCCCCCGACGGTGATCGTGACCTGCTCGGGAGCGAAGGACACGCCCCAGTCCTCGCGATAGCGGTGGGCCACCGCGTCGCGAAGCTCGGGGAGTCCTGCCGCGGGGGTGTACTTCGTCTGGCCCGCCTTCATCGCCGCCCAGGCCGCGGTGACGATCGCGGGCGGCGTGGGCTGATCCGGCTCGCCCACGGTGAAGTCGTAGACCTTGACCCCACGCGCCTTGAGGGCTCGAGCCCTCTGGGCCATCGCCACCGTCGGGGAGACCTCCAGCGTGCGGACACGCGCGGCGAGGGTCGCCCGGGGACGACCACTCATCGTTCGCTCTGCGGGTCTTCGCCTGGGGGCTGGTCCGACGGCATCGGTGTCCCGTACACCTCGCAGAGCCGACGCTCCACGACCGGCGGGACCAGGTCGCTCACCCGCCCACCCAGCTGGAAGACCTCCTTGACCAGCCGGGAGGACACGTAGGAGTAGCTCTCGGCAGGCATCATGAAGACGGTCTCGATGGAGGGGTTGAGCCGACGGTTCATGAGCGCCATCTGGAACTCGAACTCGAAATCGGAGATGGCACGGATGCCGCGGAGAATGACCGTGGCGCCGACCTTGACCGCATAGTCCACGAGGAGGCCCGAGAAGGTGTCGACCTCGACCCGGGGCTCGTGGGAATAGGTCTCCTGGATGAGCTTCACTCGCTCGTCGATGGAGAAGAGGGGCTTCTTCTCCGGGTTGATGAGGATGGCCGGCCGAACCCGGTCGAAGACCCGAAGCCCTCGCTCCACGATGTCGAGATGCCCGTTGGTGATCGGATCGAACGAACCCGGGAACACCGCCAGCGACCGACCCTGATCCGGCTTGTCCATCGTCACGGTCTCCCCTGCATCCGGTAGAAGCTCAAACAATGGTCGCCCACGCGGACGTTCCGCGTCCGCTCGAGCTCCCCTATTCTGTCCGGGAGTGCTCTCTTGTGGAAATGCTCGGCCACGACCAGCCCCTCGTCGGCGAGAAGGGGGCCCGCGGCGAGCTCCTCCAGCATCGGCTCGTAGAGATCGCTGTCGTAGGGCGGATCGAGGAACACGATGTCGAACCGGCGTCCCCGCCC
>CAXMOH010000238.1:0-2470 GCA_964194855.1 uncultured Hyphomicrobium sp. | reverse complement strand
GTGCTCACGGGGACGCAGCACCCGGGTTGCCTCGCGGCGGGCAGCTCGACTGGCTGGACCGTTCCGAGCATCGGATGCGTGCGGTGGCTACGCAGATGACGGAAGATCTCCTGGAGGCCTGGGAGGCCTTCCGGACACCATGACCAGGAGGAGTTGCCGATGAAACGCTACGGTGTCTCCGAGGACGCACTCAAGCACGTGGTGTGTCATCGGACGAGCAGTCCCATCGTCGTGGATGGAGATCTCGGCAAGCCCGCGTGGAAGGACGTCCAGCGCTCGTCTCGCTTCGTGGACATGGTGAGCGGGGAGCCCGCTCTCTACGAGACCCGCATGGCCTGTCAGTGGGACGCGACCCATTTCTACGTCGCCTACTGGAACGAGGAGCCCCAGGTCAGCGCCACGCTCACCGAACGCGACAGCTTCATCTGGGTCGACAACGACGTGGAGCTGTTCGTGGGGGGCGACGACTGCTACTACGAGCTGGAGATCAACGCGCTTGGGACCGTCTACGAGGTTCTCCTCGTCTGGCAGGACGCGCTCGAGCGGGGCAGCCGATTCGATCGCCCCGAGCTCGACCTCTACGGGGGCCGGGTGGACATCCTCGGGGGCTTCCAGGACGCGGGCCGCTGGGGCCGCCACCCCCGGGGCCGCCGGTGGGCGTTCCTCGACTACGATCTGGCCGGGCTGGAGACCGGCGTCCGCGTGCAGGGGAAGATCAACGATCCGTCGACCGTGGACAAGGGGTGGACGGTGGAGATGGCCCTGCCCTGGGCGAGCCTGGCGTTTCTCTTCGACGGGCGTGCCTTTCCCCCGCGGGACGGCGAGACGCTGCGCTGCGACTTCTCCCGCTTCGAGGCTCTCCGCCTGCACGGCCGGCCGGTCGCTGAGAACCCCGGCTGGAGCCTGAACCTCCACGGCGCCTACGACTCCCACATCCCCGAGTGCTTCAGCGTCGTCCATTTCTCGGAAAAAACAGCGGAGGCCACGTGAGCTCGACAAGACTGCGAAAAATGACCATGGTCGTCGCGTCGACCCTGATCGTCCTGAGCCCGGCCGCAGGCGCCCGGGCCGAGGACCCCTGGCTGGTGTTCCAGGGCGGTGACGGGCCGGGCTCGGGAAAGCACGTCGTCCTGGTGTCGGGTGACGAGGAGTATCGCTCGGAGGAGGCGCTTCCGCTGCTGGCCCGCATCCTGGCCGACCATCACGGCTTCCGGTGCACGGTGCTCTTTGCCATCGACCCGGACGGCACCATCAACCCCGAGAACCAGGGCAACATCCCGGGTCTCGACGCGCTCGACGAGGCCGACGTCATGGTTCTGTTCACTCGCTTTCGGGAGCTCCCGGACGAGCAGATGCGTCACATCGTGCGCTTCGTCGACTCCGGGAAGCCGATTCTGGGGATGCGCACCGCCACTCACGCCTTCGCCTATCGTCAGAACCCGGCGAGCTCCTATGCCCACTACAGCTTCGACAGCGAGCGGTGGCCAGGGGGCTTCGGCCGGCAGGTGCTCGGGGACACGTGGGTCAACCACCACGGTCACCACAAGGTCGAGAGCACCCGCGGCGTGATCAATACCGAAAGCTCCGAGCATCCCATTCTTCGGGGAGTGGAAGACATCTGGGGCCCCACGGACGTCTACGGCCTCGCGCATCTTCCCCAGGACGCCGAGGTCCTGGTGTACGGCCAGGTGCTCGCCGGGATGCAACCGACCGACCCCGCGGTCGACGGATCGAAGAACGAGCCGATGGTGCCGGTGGTCTGGACACGCCACTACCGGAGCAAGTCCGGCGAGATGTCGCGGATCCTCGCGACGACCATGGGGGCCTCGGTCGACCTCGAGAGCGAGGGGCTGCGTCGGATCCTGGTCAACGGCGTCTACTGGGCTGTCGGCCTCGAGGAGGCGATTCCTGCGAAGTCGGACGTCTCGATCGTCGGAGAGTTCGAGCCGACCTTTTACGGCTTCGGGGACTTCAAGAAGGGACGACGCCCCTCCGACTATGGCTACTAGCTAGCGGTTGGCGGTCGAACGCCGCCTGTGTCTTGCGGTTGCCGTAGTGCACGTCGATCTTCACGCCCCGCTCTTCCCCGGTGATTCCGACTTCGAGGGCAGGGACATGCGCGCCCGCCTGGGCAAGAAGGAGCAAGATGGCAAAGCTGATCATGAGCCCATTACGGCACGACGAAAGAGGGCTCATCAAGGCCAGCGGTTCAGGGCGCTTCCGTGAAGTCGGCCTCCCAGCTCACATCGATGCAGCCCTTGACCGATTGGTAGGCCGGACAGCTGTCCGCGTAGACCTCGAGGGCCCGGTCGACCGCGTCGCGGGTTCCCTTTGGAATCGTGGCCTTGTAACGGAGCCGGATCCGCGTGATGCGAAGGACTCCCTCAACGGCCTCGATGTCACCTTCCACGGCGGCCTTCAGGTTCTCTGCTGACGTCACGCCGCGCGCATCCAGCGCGCCCCCGAGGGT
>CAXMOH010000237.1:0-4713 GCA_964194855.1 uncultured Hyphomicrobium sp. | reverse complement strand
CAGACGGGCCTGTTTGCCAGGGAGAGAGGCGGCGGCCTCAACGCCGCCGTGGTCGTGGCGATGCTGGCGCTGGCCGTCGTCCTGGTCGTCTTCTTCATCTCTCAGCCCAGCGGCTAGGAGACCGTTCTCGAGCTGACCGGGTTGGGGTTGTCAGCGTCCGGAGAGAAACAGGCCGTAGGCCGCGTTGGCTTCCTCGGGGACGCTCGGGTAGCCCAGTTGTTCGAGGAACGACCGAAACTCCGCCATCTCGCCTTCCGGAACCTCGAAGGCACACAGGACCCGGCCGAAGTCCGCGCCGTGGTTGCGGTAGTGGAAGAGGCTGATGTTCCAGCGGCCCCCCAGGGTCTCGAGGAACTGCATGAGGGCGCCCGGGCGCCCCGGGAACTCGAAACGAAAGAGCCGCTCGTCGCCGGCGCCGAGCGCCCGCCCTCCGACCATGTGGCGCACGTGCACCTTCGCCATCTCGTTGTCCGTCAGGTCGACCGTTGGATAGCCCTTGTCACGAAGCTGTCGTGCCACGTCTCCCGCGTCCCGTCGCGAAGACGTCTTGAGACCCACGAAGATGTGCGCCTCCTCCCGTCCGGCGAGCCTGTAGTTGAACTCGGTCACCACCCGGGCTCCGATCGTGGCGCAAAACGCTCGAAAGGCGCCGGGGCGTTCGGGAATGGTGACGCCCAGGAGCGCCTCCCGAGCCTCGCCCACCTCCGCGCGCTCCGACACGAAGCGGAGGCGAACGAAGTTCATGTTGGCCCCGGAAAGGATGGCGACGAGGTTGCGGCCCTCGCCCCCCTCCTTCGCCACCCAGGTTTTGAGTCCGGCCACCGAGAGCGCCCCCGCCGGCTCCATCACGCTGCGGGTCTCGTCGAAAACGTCTTTTATGGCCGCACAGATCTCGTCGTTGGTCACCCGGACGATACCGTCGACTACTCGTCGTGCCCACTCGAAGGTGTGCCTGCCCACCTGGTGCACCGCCACACCGTCGGCGAAGATGCCGACGTGATCGAGACGGACGCGCTCGCTCATCTTGAGCGAGCGGTACATGGTGTCGGCTTCGTAGGGCTCGACGCCCACCACCCGGACCCGGGGCATCAGCGTCTTGATGTAGCCCGCCACACCGGCCAGCAGGCCGCCACCGCCCACCGGCACGAACACGACGTCGAGACGACCCCGAGCCTGGCGGAGAATCTCCTCGCCGATCGTTCCCTGCCCTGCGATCACCAGGGGATCGTCGAAGGGGTGGATGAAGCTGAGCCCCCGCTCGGCCACGAGCCCGTCGCAGTGTGCCTGGGCGTCCGAGTAGCTGTCGCCGGCGAGAACCACCTCGGCTCCCATGGCCTCGACGGCCTCGACCTTGATCTCGGGTGTCGTCTTCGGCATGACGATGACGGCCTCGAGGTCCAGGTGTCGGGCGGAGTAGGCCACACCCTGGGCGTGGTTGCCGGCGCTGGCGGTGATGACGCCCCGGGCCCGCTCCTCGGGCGAGAGGTGGGCAATGCGGTTGTGGGCGCCGCGCAGCTTGAAGCTGAAGACGGGCTGCAGGTCCTCGCGTTTGAAGAAGACGTTCTCACCCAGTCGGCGGGAGAGACGGGGAGCTCCATCGAGGGGGGTCTCCCGGGCCACGTCGTAGACGCGGCTGGTCAGAACGTCGTGCAGAAGGGGCGGGTCTGGCGACGTATCCGACATCGTTGGGAAGGCTATGACCGCTCCCGGGGGTTGTCAAAGTCGCTTGGAGCACTCTCTACTGGATGAAGGAGTGCACTACAATCCGCGTGCCGGAGAATACGATGACGCTCCTGATACCGCTTTCGGAAGACCCCTGCCCGGCGCGCCCCGCCCGGCGCGACGCCTCGGGCTCGGCCGTGGGCGGGCCGCTCGCATGAGCTGGCGCCAGCGCCTGCGCCGGCTGGGGCTTTTGATCCTCTTCGTCGTCGTACTGGCCGGAGCCGGAGTGGCCTACCTCGTCTGGCCACGGCACTACCCGCAGCTCTACGGCGAGCAGACGTCCCCCCGCTCGGACAGCCCGACGCTGGCCGAAGAGGCGACCCGGCGAGGGGTGTGGATCGGCGCGGCGCTGCGCTCCCTGACGGACGAACCGGTCGACGAGGTCGTGCCCCGCCATTTCAACTCCACGACGCCCGCCAGCGCGCTCCAGTGGGGACAGCTCCTCCGCGATCAGGAGTCGGCCGAGTACGACTTCTCCGAGGCGGATGCCCTGGTCGACTACGCTCGTGAACGGGGAGCACGGGTGAGAGGACACGCCCTCATCTGGGGACGCTTCCCCGGCAGAGGCCACCCGGCAGGACTCGAGGAGCGGCTCGCGCAGGCCGGCGACCCCGCGGCCCTTCTCCGGCGCATCATGCGAGAGCACATCGACGCCGTGATGGGACACTTCCGTGGTCGCGTCGCGAGCTGGGACGTGGTGAACGAGCCCATGGCCCTCGTAACGAGCGGCCTCGACAACAGCGTGTTCTACCGAACACTGGGCCGGGGCTTCGTGGGCGAGGCCTTCCGGATGGCCCACGAGGCCGACCCCGAGGCCGAGCTGGTCCTCAACGAGCAGTTCCTGAGGTACGGAGACGCGCGACAGGCCGCCTTCCTCGCCCTCGTCGACGAGATGCTGGCGGACGGCGTGCCCCTCCATGGCATCGGCATCCAGTCGCACGTGGTCCTGTCGCGAGTCGACATGGGGGCCTTCACCAGGTTTCTTCAGGCCATCGAATCCCGCGGGCTCGCCATCGAGCTGACCGAGCTCGACGTTCGACTTCGGCTCTTCGGCGGCGCTCAGGATCCCTACGCGGCCCAGGGGGAGGAGTATCGAGCCCTGGCCCAGGCCTGCCTGGCGGTCGAGGCGTGTCGGGGTCTCACGGTGTGGGGGATCTCGGATGCGGACACCTGGCTGGATGAGCTGCCGCCGTTTCGGTGGCTGAAGCCCAACGCCCCGCTTCTCTTCGACGAGGCGCTGCGACGGAAGCCGGCCTACGAGGGCGTCCTCCGGGCGCTTCTGACCCGCGACCCGGTGGTCCCCGAGGGCCACCCACGGCTTCTCTTCTCGGCCCGGGAGGTCCCCGGGATCGGCGCGCGCTCGGAGCGCGAGCCGCTCGCGGCCCTCAAGGCGCGGCTCCTCGCCCGGGCGGACGACACGCTCGGGGCTCCCCCGATACGCGTCTCCCTCACCGGACGGGGGGAAAGAGACCGCCGGGGCGAGGTGAAGGGGCTGGCGGCTGCGCGGGAGCTCCAGGGCCGAGCGCTGACCCTCGCGATGGCGTTCACGCTGACCGGGGAGCGCCGCTATCGCGACGCTGCGGTCGCCGAGTTGGACCGCGCGCTCGAGTGGCCCATATGGGTCGACACCGCCCACGACCCTCCGTTCGATCTCATGACCGGCGAGAACGCTCTCACCTACGGTCTGGCCTACGACTGGCTCTACCCGGATCTGACCGAGGACGAGCGCACGCGACTCCGCGAGGGGGCGGAGGAACGCGGTCTCCGGAGCTACCTCGACGCGGTGAAGGCCACGCCTCAGCCCTTCTGGTTCCAGTCGCGACACAACTGGAACACTGTCTGCAATGGAGGCGCCACCATCCTCGCGCTGGCCCTTCAAGGGGAGAGCGCTCTCGCCGACGAGGTGCTCGAGCTGGCCGTGCCCGCGATGGAGCAGTACTGGGACGAGCTGGGCCCGGACGGCGGCTGGGCAGAGGGCACCGGCTACTGGTCGTACGGACACCGCTACGCCTTCATCGCAGCGGAGGCCCTCCGGCGCACGGGACACGCGGCCGGCGACACCGTCTTCGCCCTCGAGGGCTCCCGCCGGACCGGGGACTTCCCCCTCGTCTTCAACCCACGCGAGGAGCTCTCCGCCAGCTTTGGCGACAGCAACGGCCGAGCCGCCGACGCGATCTTCTATCTCCTGGCCCGGGAGTACAGGCGGCCCGAGTACGTCTGGTTCCAGGACCGGGCCATGGAGGCGGGCAGGCGAGGCCACTGGCCGCAGGAGGCGCTCGGGCTCCTCTGGCGCCCCGTGGGCGAGCCGTGGCTTCCCGAGGAGACCGCCGGGTTCGTGCCGGACATTCCACCGGTGGCGTCGTTCCCGTCCATCGGTTGGGCCTTCCTGTCCCCGAGCCGACCCGATCCTCCGTTCTTCCTGGCGTTCAAGAGCGGCTCGCTGGCGGCGAACCACACCCACCTGGACCTCAACCACGTGTCGGTGGGCGTCGGCGACACGATGCTCGCGGTCGAGCTCGGCAGCCGCCCCTACCCGGCGGACTACTTCCAGCCGGAGCGCCGCTACGAGTACTACGAGATCTCCACCCGTGGGCACAACACCGTGCTCGTCGGCGGAGAGGGCCAGGTCCACGGACGGCCGGGCCGGCTCCTCGGGCCGTTCACCGGCGAAGGCTACGAGGCCTTCACCGGGATCGCGGACGGCGCCTACGAGGTCGAGGGCACCCGGGCGCGACGGCACGTCGTGTTCGTCGGCCGGCGATACTGGGTTCTGCTCGACGAAGTGCGGACCAGGGCAGCCGAGCCGCTCGAGTTGCGTTTCCACACCGACGCGACCGTGAGCGGGCCCGAGGCGGGCGCCTACACGTTTGCTCGAGATGGAGTGGCCCTGGACGTGGCGTCTCTCCCCTCCGAAGACCTCGAGACGTCCGTCGAGTCGCCCGAGGGCTGGATCGGGAAGGTGAAGGTGCTCTCGGTGAAATCCAGGACACC
>CAXMOH010000236.1:0-8474 GCA_964194855.1 uncultured Hyphomicrobium sp. | reverse complement strand
GTCGCGGGCCGAGCCGGACCTCAGTACTTCTCTGGCACGAAGGTCTGGTCGCCCATCGGCGGACGCACGTAGCCCTTGTCTTTCTGCCTGGCCGGAAGCTCGATCGGCTCGGGGGTCAGGTCTTCGTGGGGGATCAGGCTCAGCAGGTGTGAGATGCAGTTGAGCCGGGCTCGCCTCTTGTCGTCGGAGTTGACGGCGTACCAGGGGGCCTGCTTGATGTCGGTGGAGGCGAACATGTCGTCCTTCGCCTTCGAGTACTCCACCCAGCGGGCCCGGGACTGGAGGTCCATGGGGCTGAGCTTCCACCGCTTCGTGCTGTCGTCGATCCGGGACTGGAACCGACGCTCCTGCTCCTCGTTGCTGACCGAGAACCAGTACTTGACCACGATGATCCCCGAGCGCACCAGCATCCGCTCGAACTCCGGACACGACCGAAGGAACTCGCGGTACTCCTCCTCGGTGCAGAAGCCCATGACCCGCTCGACCCCGGCGCGGTTGTACCAGCTCCGGTCGAAGAGGACCATCTCTCCGGCGGCGGGAAGGTGGGGCGCGTAGCGCTGGAAGTACCACTGGGTCTTCTCGCGCTCGGTGGGGGTCCCGAGGGCGACGACGCGGCAGACGCGAGGATTGAGGGTCTCGGTGATCCTCTTGATCGTTCCACCCTTCCCCGCGGCGTCACGGCCCTCGAAGATCACGACCACCTTCAGCCCGCGGGCTTTGATCCACTCCTGGAGCTTGACCAGCTCGACGTGCAGCCGGGCGAGCTCCTCCTCGTAGACCGCCTTCTTGATCGCCGAGGCGCGCACCTTCCCCGACTTCGCAACCCTGTCGCGGAGGCTCGAGGCGACGCGGCTCTCGGATTTCTTGTTCTTCTTCTTGGCCATGAGCCACTCCCGGGGATTGTATCCGAGCCACAACGCGGCAAGGCTGGCGTCGGCGTTCTTTGCCTGGCTGTGTTATCTCAGCTCACGAGGGCAAGCCGAACCGACGCCTGAGCTGTGCCGCGAGCGCCTCCAATTCCCCCGCAACGGCCTCGAGCTGGCGAGCCTCACCGCTGAGCGAGAGCAGTCCCCCGAGGTCGCCGGACGTCATCCCGCGCCCGAGCTTTTCCCCCAGTGCCAGAGACTGCCGCAGCGCCGCCAGGGTTCGACGATGGTGCTCCTGACACGGAAGGGGGACAGTCATGGATTCGATCTGCCGTTGGGCCGTGCGCTGGGTCTCGAGGAGCTGCTCGAAGCCGCTTGTGTCGCCCTGCATTCCCTGGCCCATCAGCGTCATCGCGAGCTCCTGGGGGCTGCTCGAGCTCGCCTGCTGCCCGTAGGCCTCGATCTCGGCAAGGTATGCTTCGACGGCCGCCGCCTGCGGGTCGGCCGCGCTCGATGGCGCCACCGGGTCGTTCCAACCCGTTCGCTGCTGATTGGTGTCCGACGGGCGCTCTTCGGGCGGCCAGGTGGCCAGTGACGGCGCAGCGCCCGTCGACGTGCCCAAAGGCGGCCATGGAACGGGGGTTGGTGGCGCGGCCACTGGGGGCGCCGGGGCCTCGGTGCCAGTGGCCGACGCCACAGCGGGGTCGACTCTCGCCGCTTCGGTTGCGCGCCGGCCCGACTCTTTTCCAAGGAGGTAAACGACGATGAGCAGTACGACGAGCACGCCCCCTGCGATCGGAGCCAGCCACGCCCTCGGGATCTCGACCGTGTCACGGACCGGCGCCGGCCGCGGCGGACGTGCCGGCCGGGATGTCGGTTGGGGTGCCGGGCGTTCTGGGCGTGGAGGTTCCATCGTCTCACCGACGCATCGCCGTGGCAGCTGAGCGATGGCCAGCCTGAGTGTACCTCAGCCCGATTGGCAGACCTCAACCCTCGGGCTACTAGGCCAGCGCTTTTTTCAGGAGCGCCTTCTGACTCTGCGCGAGGTCCATCTCCAGAGCCAGATCGCGGGCCCGCGGCGACATCTTTCGCCAGGTCTTTCTGAGAATTCCCAGCACCTTCTTCTCACCGTGCTTCAGCGAGAAGTCGCCCAGATAGCTCTCGAGGAACACGAGGCACGCCGTGTCCTCGACGGCCTGGCTCTGCGGGTCGTCCTGGATCCGGCGCTTCATGACCAGGCTCTGGACGCGGTCGATGGTCTCCGGATCGTAGCCCACCTCCTCCAGGACGCGGCCCGCCTCCGTCGCATGCATCTGCTGGCAGTCGCGTCTCCACCGCAGGTAGCCGTGTCGTCCCTCCGGATAGGAGTCCCGTGGGATGGTGAAGCGACGCAGATGCTGGGCGCGCACCGCGAGACGCAGCGCCTCTGGGGCGGTTGGCTCCAGCCGTTCTAGCCACGCCGTCATCCGAAGCGAGTAGGCCACTTCCCTCGGCTGGTCCTGCCCCTGGTACGCCTCTCTGGCCGGGTCCTCGCGGTTCGCGGCGTCGATGGCCTCGATCCCCCGCGCATATCGGTCGGATGTCATCTCTCTTTGGGCTCCAGGGCGATGCTAGCCTCCCAGGACGGATCCCATGACCTCGTCAGTGGAGGTGCGCCTGGGGATTGGGAGCGGGAAGGCCTCCAAAGGCGGGATGGCTGTCCGCGCCCCCGGTGAGCACCATCGCAAAGAGAAAGGGAGCGAAGCTCGTCCCCCTCCGCCCGTTGACGGCAACGATGGGCGTCCCATCGGGGTTGTAGCGAGCCGCGGCCTCGACGTCCTCACTCAGCTTGCGGGCGGTGTCGGCGCTCGCGACGCAAGTCTCGAGGTCCGACCGGCTCACGTAGGGCGCGGCGAGGGCGTAGAGCTTCTCGGGCGTGAGGTCGTCCTGGCTCTCGAAGAGCGCCTCGACGAACTCACCCTCGCTCTCGTGTCCCTCCAGGCAGATCTGCGCCCGGGCGGCCAGGCAGCGGATCGCCGAGCCCCTCCTCTGAACATAGGGGTTGCACTCGCCGTCGAGAGGAAACTGACGCGCGTCCACCGAGAAGCTGTCCGGGGGAACGCGCTGGCGGAGCATGGCCAGGGTGCGGTGCAGATCGGCACAGTGCCCGCAGAGCACGTCCGTCCACTCGGTGATCCGGACCGGGGCGCTCTCGGGCCCGTCGAGGCGACGGGCCGGGGGTGGGGGGACGGCGGTGCCCTGGCGGTAGAGAAGGAGCGAGTCGGCCAGCGTCTGCTTCTGGGCCGGCTCCAGAAGCGAGACGAGTTGCGCCAGCCCCTGATCGCGTTCGGCGTCCCCGGTGCCTGGACCAGTGGTGAAGCTCTGGCCGACCGCGGCGACCGCCTCGCGTCCCGCTTCGCCCGGCGCCCGCGGCGTGCTCCGTCCCGGATAGAGCAACAGCACGAAGGCCACGAGGGCGGCGGTCCCGGCGAAGACCGCTCCCCGCGTCGCCTCGGGGAGCCCCGCCCCGGGCCAGCCGAACAGCGCGATCCCCGCGTAGCCGCCCACCACGAGGTACGTGCCCGCGCAGCCGAGGCAGAAGGCTCCCGCGACCGCACTCACCATCGCGAGCACGAAGACGGACGCGAGTCCGGCGGCGGCGGTGAGACGGATGGCAGAAAGGAGGGCCGGCTCCGGCCGCGCCTCGGCCGTGCGCAGCAGCGCGAGGAGCGGCAAGAGGAAGGCCACGAGGCCCCACCCCAACCCCCAGCCCGCCACCGGGACACCGCTCAGCCGATGGACCGCCGACGCGAAGGGCGAGTCCCAGATCGCCAGGCAGGACGCCGCGTCCCCCAGCGCACAGACCGGCGCTCCACCCAGCCGCGAGGCGACGAGCTCGCCCCAGAGGAAGAGTGCCCAGAGCGCCGCGATCGTCCCGAGGGCGGCGAGGGCCGCCAGGGAGACCGGGCTCGGCGCGAAGCGCGTCACCACCGCAGGCGGCGGCGGGGTCGGTTTGTGGACGGCGTGTTTCTTGGACACTCAGCTCTCTCCCCTGAGGACGAGCGCGACGTCGCTGGTCCCCAGGGCGACGGGGTCTGCGACGGCCCGCGGGTCGGTGGGCGGTCGGGTGGAGGGATCGCCGTCGGAGTCCAGGCGCGCCTCGACCCGGACCTCGTCGGGGAGCGAGTCGCCGGTCATGGAGTCGTCCTGGCCGATCTCGAAGCGCAGCGGGAACGACGTTGGGACCATCCTCTGAACAGCCAGGGGCGGGCCAGCCTCGACCCCGGCCTCACGCACCATGAGGAACAGGACGCCGGCGGTGAGCTGGCCCCGCAGTGCCGGGTCCAGATCCAGGCTCCCGCCCACCGCATTCGGTGAGCCCTGACTCGCCGTCCGCTCCGGCGAACGACTGGTGCCACCTTCCCCGGCCGGCATGGGCACCATGGCATGGGGGTTCTCCTCGCCAGAGGCGTCTCCGCCGGCCCGAGCCGCCGCCAGCCGCGCCTCGAGCTGCGCGAGGCCTTCGGCCCGCTGAGGGAACCGCCTCTTCGCTTCGGCCATGATTCGCGCCGCGTCTTCGGGGCGGCCGAGCTGGGTCAGCACCACGCTCAGCGGGGCGTAGGCGTCGATCACATCCGGGTCGGACGCGATCACCTGCTCGAGCATCTGGAGGGCGACATCGGCCTGGCCCATGGCGAGCCGGACGAGCGCCTGGTAGCTCAAAGCACGCGGATGGCCTGGCGAACGCTCGAGGACGTACTGCGTCTCGCTCCAGACTCCCATCATGTCCTGGCGGACCAGGAGGCTTCGGGCGAGGGCCAGGCGGGCGTCGAGGTCGTCCGGATCCTGCTGCAACCGCGCCCGCATCTGCGCCTCCTCCGGGTCCGTGGGAGCGGGCGACGGGATGCCCGGAAGCTCCCCGGTCGGTGAGCCGCCCGGCTGGCGCGGGCGCGCCGCCTGGGTGACGAAGAAGACGAGCGCCGCCAGCGCGGCCATCGTCCCCGTGGCCCAGAGGAAGCCGCGCAGCGCGGGTCGCCCCGCCGGCGGTGGCGCCGTCGACTCCCTTGGTGTGGGAACGGTGGCCTCGGCCACCTCTTCCTCGTCGTCGGAGATGCCGTCGAGCTCCCGCAGGACACGAGCGGTGTCGAGCTCCAGGGCGTAGCGCTCCCGGGCCAGTTGCTCGGGGCTGCGCTTTGCCGCGGCATCGTCGAGCTCCACGAGCTGGCGCAGGAGCACGTCACGTTTCCCCTGGAGGTCGCGCTGCGCGAGCGGAACCTCTGGCACCGGGGCGGCGGCCCCGGACGCTCGCATCCTCCAGACGTAGAAACCCCCGAAGACGACGCCCACCCCCAGCGCCACGAGGGCCGGGAGCCAGTCGACGCCACCGGGCGGCATCAGGCGTCCTCGCCCGGCGGTGACCCGCCCGGCCAGCCGTAGGCCAGCTCGCGCACGCGACGAACGTAGGGTGCGAGCTCCAAGTCGTCCGGCAGCGTGTTGCGGGCCGGCACCGCGGGCGCCGCGTTCTTCGTCGTGCTCGGGGCGGCCGTGCCCCGGACCCGCAGCACCCGGGCGACCACGACGCCGCCGAGAAGCAGCGCGGCCACCGGCGCGAGCCAGACCAGCCAGTTCACACCGCGCAGCGGCGGCTCGAGCCGGACGAACTCGCCGTAAGAGCCCTCAAAGTAGGAGAGGATCTGCTCCTCGGTGTAGCCGCGAGCCAGCATTTCGCGCACCTGGATCTTCATGTTGACGGCCATCGTGGCTGGAGAGTCCGCCACCGAGAGGCCCTGGCAGACCGGGCATCGCAGGAGCGCCGCCACCTCCTCGGTCCGCGTTTCGAGAGCGGCGGCGGTCGGGGGCGTCGCGCGCGGCGGTCCGACGAGCTGCTCGGGCTCGAGGAGCTGGTCGACGGCGACGGCTTCGGTGGCTGCGGGCTCCTGTGCGAGGAGCTCCGCCGAGCCGGCCAGACCAGGGGCGAGCAGCACGAGGAGCGCCAGCCGGCCTCGGAGCGTCAAGGTGCGCTCCCCTGGGCTTCTCGAAGGCGCGCCATGAGGGTCTGGCCGTCGAGGGGCCCGATGTGCTTGGCCACGATCGTCCCCTCGGGGTCGATGAAGTAGGTCTCGGGCACGCCGATGATGCCGTAGGCGATGGCGGTCTTGCTCTGCGGATCCACCAGGGAGGGGTAGGCGCTCCCGTGCCGGCGCAGCCAGCCGCGGGCGTTCTCCTCTTCGTCCTGGTAGACGATCCCGAAGAACTGGACCTCCTCGCCGAGCTGCTGCGCGGCGGAGAGAAGAAGCGGGTGCTCCTGGACACACGGCACGCACCACGTGGCCCAGAAGTTGAGCACCACGGGCCGGCCCTGCAGCTGGGCGAGACTCACCGGCTCCCCGCCGCCCACCGGGGCGAGCGTGAAGGGCGGTGCGGGCCGGCCGACGAGAGGCGAAGAGATGGCGTGGGGATCGCGTCCGATGTTCAGGACGAGGAGCACGATCAACGGGACGACCACCCCGAGCCCGGCGAGGAGCACTCTCCTGTTCAACGCGGCTCCGAAAGCCCGCGGTCGGACGAGCGCGTCACCGTCGCCTCGCTCACGATCGTCTTCGTCTTGCGACGGGGCAGCGGCAGGACAGCCAGAAACCCTCCCAAGGCCATGACCCCCGTGGCGAACCAGATCCAGCCCACGAGCGGGTTGACGTACACGCGCAGGCCGACCCGCCCCCCGGCAGCGTCCAGGTTCATCACCGAGAGATAGAGGTCCTCGAAGAGGAACGAGCGCACCGCGGGGCTCCCGATGGGCTCGCGCAGGGAGTCGTAGTGGTTCATCCGCGGGGACAAGACGCCCAGGTCCCGGCCCTTGCGCGTCACCGCGACTCGGGCGGCGAGCGACGTGCGGTGCGGCTCACGCAGCTCATCGATGCGGAGAAAGGTGAGCGTGTAGCGTCCCACGGTCGCCTCCTCTCCCTCGTCGAGCACCAGCTCGCGCGATCGTCCCATCGTGGAGCTCACCGCGATGGCAACGATCATGAGGACGACGCCGACGTGCACCACGTATCCCCCGAAACGGCGCCGCCCCTGCTTCATCCCACCGGCCACGAGGGCCGCGACCAGCCCCTCGCCTTGTGCGCGGCGCTGCCGGACGGGCAGCCACATCTCGCGCATGGTGACCTGCAGGGTGTAGCCGGCGAAGGCGAAAGCCAGGAGGGTCCAGGGGTTGCGAGCGCCTACCACGAGACCGAGGAGAGCTCCGACCCCGGCCCCCGCCAGGGGCGGCAGGAGGGCCTGTCGCAGCTGCCCGACCGTCGCGCTTCCCCAGGGCAGGGCGGGTCCCACGCCCATGAGAAACAGGAGCGCCACCCCGAGAGGCACCGCCATGCGGTCGAAGTACGGCCGCCCCACGCTCATCTGCGTGCCCTGCACCGCCTCGACCAGGAGCGGGAAGACGGTGCCGATGAGAACGGTGAAGGTGAACAGCACCAGCAGGAGGTTGTTGACGAGGAACATGCCGTCCCGGCTTCTCGCCCCTTCCAGCCGCCCCTCGGGGGCGAGCCGGTCGACACGCGCCGCCAGCAGCAGCACCGACCACAACGTGGCCGTCGCGAGGAAGGCCAGGATGGTGGGACCAATCGCGCTCTGGGTGAACGAGTGGACGGAGTTGAAGACACCGGAGCGGGTCATGAAGGTGCCGAGGATGGTGAGCAGAAAAGAGGACATGACGAGCGTGGCCGTCCAGGCCTTCAGGATGCCCTTGCGCTCGGTGAGGATCGCCGAGTGGATGGCGGCGGTGGCCGTGAGCCAGGGGAGGAAGCTCGCGTTCTCCACCGGGTCCCAGGCCCAGTAGCCTCCCCAGCCCAGGACCTCGTAGGCCCACCAGCCCCCGAGGACGATGGCCACCGTCAGGAAGATCCAGGGCACCATCAGCCACGTCCGCAGAGGCCTCAGAAAATCGTGGCCGAGGCGGCCGCGCAACAGTGCCGCCGAGGCGAGGCCGAAGGGGATCGTCATGCCCACGTAGCCGAGGTAGAGGAAGGGCGGGTGGATCACCATCAGGAGATGGTTCTGCAGGAGAGGGTTCGGCCCCGGACCGTCCAGTGGTGGGTTGGGCACCGAGAGGAAGGGCTGGGCGGGTCCCGCCAGCAGGAAGCTGAAGAAGGCCCCGCACGCCAACCAGGTTCCGATGGCGAAGGGCATGTACTCGGCGTGGCGGTCGCGGTTGAGCCAGGTGGCAGCGGCCACGTAGGCGCCGAGGACGAGACCCCAGAAGAGGATGGAGCCCTCGAGGGAGGACCAGAGGCTCGTCACCGCCACCCAGTCCGGCACCTGGCGCGAGCCCACCTGCGCCACGTAGCCCACGGAGAAGTCGCGGGCGAGGAGCGCCCAGACCATGAGGAGGTTGGCCGCGACCATCGCCGCGGCAAAGACGTAGGCGAGGCGGCGCGTGAGGGCCGCCCCGGCGGCGGAGCCGCGGAAGCCGGCGGCGAAGCCAACGAAGGCCCCTGTCGACGAGGCGAGCAGGGCGAGCAGGATGAGGCCGCGGCCGAGGAGGGCGATCATGCTTGGCTACTGGCTCTGGGCTGGCAAGTCGCCGTCGTCGTCGTCACCAAGGCCCGCGGTGGATTTCATGAGCTGCTC
>CAXMOH010000235.1:0-3109 GCA_964194855.1 uncultured Hyphomicrobium sp. | reverse complement strand
GCTCGTTGCGCGCGTGGCGCGGGACACCGGCCTCACCAAGGCCGACGTGCTGCGGGTGCTCGACGGGACCCTCGACGTGATCGGGCGGACGCTCCGCAAGGGCGACAGGGTGAAGCTCGTGGGTTTCGGCGTCTTCCACGTGGGTCGTCACCGGGCGCGCCCCGGCCACAACCCGCGGACCCACGAGCCCATGCGGATCTCGGCCCGACGACTGCCCAAGTTCACGGCAGGCAAGGACCTGAGGAAGCTGATCCGGCCAGGAGGGGCGAAGGGCTAGGTCTCAGGCTGCGGCCTTGTGCTCCGTCTGCTCGCTCAGGATCTCGATGGCCTTTTCGAGGATCCGGTCGGGGCGCTCCGCTTCGGGCGCCTCCGCATCCGTCGTGCGTTCCAACGGATCTGCTGCGGCCACCGGCACGGACGGCTCGAGGCCGGTCCCGTGGATCGAGATGCCGGACGGGGACATGTATTTGGCCACGGTGAGCACCAGGCCGCCTTCGGGCAGGGGAACGAGGCTCGAGCTCGCCGCCCGCCCGAACGTGTGCTCGCCCACCAGGGGCGTCTCGGCCGTGTCGGCCAGCGCCGCGGCAACGATCTCGCCCGGGCCCGAGGTGCCCGAGCCGACCAGGACCACGAGTGGCCCGTCCCAGGCCGAACCGGCGGGATCGGCCTCGAGGAGAGCCTCCTCGACCCGGCGGCCCACCCGCCTCGCCACCAGGCCCCCGTTCATGAACAACTCCGCCACCGCCGTGCCGTCGGCGGGGTTTCCCCATGCGGCGTCGCGCAGGTCGAGGACCATCCGGGTTGCTCCATCCCTCTTCAGCACATCGATCTGGGTCCGCAGCGCGTCACCCGTATCGCCGTCGACGTCGGAGACCCTCACGTAGCCCGTGGCCTCGTCGAGCATGCGGCCCTCGGGGGCCGCGGGCACGATGCGCTCGCGAGTGATCGAAACGTCGAAGGGGTCCGTGCCGGCCCGGAGGATGGTCAGTGCGACGCTCGAGCCCGGGGCGCCACGGAGGCGCTGCTGCCCGATCACTGCGGGCACCGGCCGAGCATATCGGCCGTCGATGGACTTGACGAGGTCGCCGGTGCGCAGCCCCGCTTCCGCCGCCGGCGACCCCGGTCGGGCCGCGACGACCATCAGGAAGCCGAAGCGCCGGGTCAGGACCAGGCCCACGTCCGCGTCCTGCCCGTCCGCCGGCTTCTGGTATAGAGCGAACTGTTCCGCGTCGAGGTAGGCGCTGTCCCCGTCCAGGGCGTCCGTCATTCCGAGCCTTGCGCCGGCCATCGCCCGGTCGACGTTGACGGGCTCGACGTAGGCATCCAGGACCAGGCGAATGACCTCGTTGAAGATGGACAGCTGCCCGTAGCTCGTGTCTCCGAGCACCCGGGTGAGGAGCGACCCCACCGCGACGTAGCTGATGAGGCCGGTGGAGGCGAGGGCGACGAGAAGACGGGCGCGGGGGCTCATCAATCGAGGATATCAGGGGCGTCCCAGCCAGTCGAGGGGGTCCTCCGGACGCCCTCGGTGGCGCATCTCGAAGTAGACTCCGGGGCTCTCCAGGCCTCCCTGGCCGGAGAGGCCCACCACGGCGCCTCCCGCGACGGCCTGTCCCACCGTCACCGAAAGCTCGGCCAGGTGCGCGTAGAGCGAGTGGTGCCCGCCGCCATGGTCGATCACCACCATGAGGCCGTACCCCCGGAAGCGCTCGGCGAACACCACGGTTCCCTCGTGAACCGCCCGGACCTCCACATCCGTGGGCGAGGCGATCTCGATCCCGTTGTGGGCGGTGTAGGTGTCGAAGCGGGGGTGCTTGCGACGGCCGAAGCCGGAGCGAACCGGGCCCCGCACCGGCCAGGGAAGGCTGCCCTTGAACGCCGCCACGGGGATGGCGACAGCACCCTCGCCCAGGCCGTCCAGGAGCTGGCCCAGCCGAAGCTCGGCTTCCGCGAGCTCCGCCACGTAGGCGGCGTGGGTCTCCTTCTGTTGGACGATCGACGTCAGCAGATCCGTCTTCCGCTTCCGTTGCGCGTCGAGACGGCGTCGTCCGGCGGCCAGGCGTCCTCGGAGCGCGATCGACTCGGCGGTCCGCCTCTCGAGCTCCGTCTTTTCCTCGTTGAGCGTTGCGAGGTCGACGCGAAAGGTCGCGACCCGCTCCCGGTCTCGGCGCGCGAGTGTGGTGACGAAGCGGTAGCCACGGAAGAAGTCCGAAGGGCGGTCCACCGAAAGCAGCAGCCTCATGTAGCTCAGCTCGCCGAGCTTGTAGAGTGCCCGGGCATGCGCCGCCAGCGCGGGCCGGGCGGCGGCCAGGCGGGCGTCGAGCTCCCGCACGCTCTCCACGGCGGCATCGAGCTCGGACTGGGTGCGACGGAGCGTGAGGCGGGTCTCTCGCAGCTCCTCGGTGCGCAACCGCAGCTCCACCTCCAGCTGCTCCACCTCGCCGAGCAAGCTCTTCTCCTCTCCGCGCAGACGCTTGAGCTCCTGCTCGAGGGCGGCCCGTCTCTCCTGGACCTGACGGAGCCGCTCTTCGTCCGACGTGACGGCCGTGGGCGGGTCCTGCGCCACCACGGTTGCGGTGGCGAGCACCAGGACGAGAAGTGCAGTCCTCACGTCGCCGGGGGGGCCTCGGAGAGGGGGCTCCCGAGCGAGCCTGCCCGTGGCGAGGCGGGAGGGGAGAGCGCCGACGATGGTGCGAGCCTTTTCAAGCGGATGGATTCATTGTAGCCGAGTGTGAGCCGCGGACTCGAGAGGACGGTGACCCTCTTCGGGCTAGAATGCTCCTTCTCATGGCCCGCCCTTCCTCGACTCTGTGTCCCTCGTGCGGCCAGCTCGTGGGCGTGAAAGACGAGCAGTGCCTCAACTGCGGCCGGCGCAACCCCGGCATGTGGGGATTCGGTCACCTGCTGCGTGGCGCGCGGGACGAAACGGCCTTCGCCCAGCTGGTCATGTGGGTGTGTGGGGCCCTCTATCTTGCCAGCCTCGCCGTCGACCTCGAAGGGGTTCGCTCCGGGGGGATGCTGTCGTTCCTCTCGCCGAGCATCGAGAGCCTGTTCATGTTCGGCGCGAGCGGGGCCGTTCCGGTCTTCGGGTTCGGCCGCTGGTGGACCG
>CAXMOH010000234.1:0-2646 GCA_964194855.1 uncultured Hyphomicrobium sp. | reverse complement strand
GCGTGGGCGGGCGACGACCTCCACGAACGAGCCCTCGACCTGCGAGCGGAGATTGCCCGGGGCGTCGACCGTGAGCAGCCTTCCCCGATCCATCAGGGCCACCCGGCCGCACCGCTCGGCCTCGTCGAGGTAGGGCGTCGTCAGCAGGATGCTCAGGCCGTCGCGCTGCAGCCGGGACAGGAGCTTCCAGAAGTCGCGCCGGGAAACGGGGTCGACGCCGGTGGTGGGCTCGTCGAGAACCAGGAGCTCCGGCGTGTGGACGAGGGTGCAGACCAGCGCCAGCTTCTGCTTCATGCCGCCGGACAGGCGCCCGGCGAGGCGGCCGCGGAAGGGTGTCATGCGCACCATCTCGAGAAGCTCGTCACGACGCGGCCGCCAGCCCCGCACGTCGTGGATCTCGGCGAAGAAAGCGATGTTCTCGTCGACGGAGAGATCGCCGTAAAGAGAGAAGCGTTGGGAGAGGTAGCCCACTCGGTCCGAAAGCTCTCGTTGTTGCCGCGCGGGGCTGAGTCCGCACGTCTCGACGCTCCCGGAGGCAGGAGCCAGGATTCCGAGAACCATGCGCAGCGTGGTGGTCTTGCCGGCTCCGTCGGGACCGATCAGGCCGAACATCTCCCCGCGATGCACCTCGAGTGAGAGCCGGTCCACCGCCAGCAGATCACCGAAGCGGCGACTCAGCTCCTCGAGCCGCACGATCACCTGCGCACCCGCGCTCACTGGCTCGGACCCACGCGCTGGAGCCGGGCCTCGGCCGGCATTCCGGGCTTGAAGAGGCCGTCCTGGTTGTCGAGCGCGATCTTGATCCGGAACACGAGTTTCACGCGCTCGTCCCGTGTCTGGACGTTCTTGGGGGTGAACTCTGCGCGGGAGGCGATGAACGAGACCCTCCCAAGACGCGTTTGCCCGTCGTCGGTGATGACCTCGGCCTCCTGGCCCAGGCGGATCCGTCCGAGGTCCGGCGCCGGTATGTAGGCGTTCAGCCAGGCGTTCGCCAGATCCGTCACGACGACGATCCCGGTCCCCCGTGCCATGAGCTCGCCCTGCTCCGAGAGCTTTTCGGTGACGACGCCGTCGACCGGGCTCTTGACGGCCGCGTCTTCGACTTGCTGCTCGAGCTGTGCGATGCGCGCGTCCGCGGCCTGCACCCGGGCGCGCGCCGCGGCCTTCTCCTCGGCGCGGAAGCCGGCCTCGAGCCGGCGCAGCCGTTCTCGGGCCGCCTCGGCGCTGGCCGCCGTCACGTCTCGACGCGTGCGCGCGTCGTCGCGCGCCTTGGTGGTGCCGGAGCCAACGGAGAGCAGTCCCTCCATGCGTTCGAGGTCCTTCTCCGCACCGGCGAGGTCCGCCTCGGCCCTGACCACCTGGGCCTTTGCCTCGAGCACGTCCTCTTCGCGGGCTCCGGCCAGCCGCAGGCTCAGCTCGGCTTGCGCCAGCGCCCGGTCGGCCTTCGCCGACTCGAGGGCGAGCAGCTCGTCGACAGTGTCGATCCGGGCCATCTCCTGGCCGGTTTCGACGACCGTCCCCTCGTCGACGGTGAGTCGCTCCAGCGTGCCCGAGACCCTGGCCGAGATCAGGACCTCGGTCGCCTCGACGTGCCCGGATGCGACGATGGCTCCGTCGTCGTCTCCCTGGCCGCAGGCCGTGGCGAAGAGAGCGGTCGCCAGGACGATCATGGTGAGGCGCTTCATGAGCGCGCTCCTTTCTTCTTCCTTCTGGAGGAGGGGTCGGAGGCGAGCCCCCGAAGCGTCACCTCCTGTTAGAGCGACCACCCCTCGATGTCAAGCACAAAAGCAAGAAAGGGCGGCGCTGCCTGCAGCAGCACCGCCCCTCGAGCATCCGAAGCCCGTCGTTCTAGAAGCGGAGCGTCAGGCCCCCTGAGAACTCCCACTGGTTCGCATACTGGGTGTTCGACGTGACCCAGCAGCCCCAGAAGGGGTCGCACCACCAACCCGTGGCGTCGCTCTTGATGAAGGTCGGGGTCCAGCGGACCCCGCCGAAGATCCCGAAGGCTCGGGAGGGGTAGATCTTGACCCCGGCGCCCCAGGTGGTGGAAAAACGGGACTCGCTGGGGATGTCGCGGGTCTCGGTCAGCCCCTGGATGGTGATGTTGCTGTAGCGTGTCGCGCCGAGTCCACCGAGGACGTACGGTCGGACCGTGTCGTCCGGGTCGCCGAAGTTGTAGGAGAAGAAGCCGTGATAGTTGTCGATGTTCATCTCCGAGACAGTGTTGGTGGCATTGCCCTTCGCCACGAGGTCGGTGCCCTGCCTGCCCCAGAGGAAGCCGACCTCCACGTTCTCCGTCACGAAGAAGCCTACCGAAAGGCCGTAGGATCCCGAGTTGTCCGGGTCGACCCTGTTGTAGAGGTTGCCGTCGGCACCTTCTACGGTGTCACCGCTGACGCCGTCCGCGAAGGTGTAACCAACCCAGCCCTGAAATTCGATCCTGGGGTCCTGCGCCTGCGCGGGCACGGCGATGAGCAGCGCCAGCGGGGCAATCAACGCAATCTTTCTCAGCACGAGAGTCATTCTCCTTGTCCCTTGTTGTTTGTCCGTTTTACTCGTCCGCTTGCGTCTCCTGCCCCCAGGCCCGCGACGAGTCATCACAGCTCACACTACGTAGGTCTATCGTGCGGTGAGCATCATTTGAGA
>CAXMOH010000233.1:0-2190 GCA_964194855.1 uncultured Hyphomicrobium sp. | reverse complement strand
GACGTGGTACTCGAGCGACGATCCGAAAGCCGGGCCTGAGTCCTGGAGAAAGCACGAGATCGGGACCGTGGACTACTGCCACACCCTGGTCGGGGCGGACATGGACGGCGACGGGGACGACGACATCGTGGCCGCGACCCTCAAGCGAAGCGAGGCTCCGGAGATCGTCGTGTTCCTGAACTCGGTCGAGGGCATGAACTGGACCCGCTTCAAGGTCGCCGACAAGAGCGCCTACAAGGCGCGGGTGGGTGACATCGACGGCGATCGGGACATGGACATCGTGACGTCCGCGAGCTGGGAGGACCCGCCGGTCATGCTGTGGCGCAACCAGCTCATTCCGTAGCCGCCACGTCAGCGGCTCTCGCGGGTGATCTTCGAGCGGAGGTCTTTTAGGCGCTCGTCTTCCTCGAGGGCCCTCACCACGCGCAGGCCGATGTAGGGGGCGTCCGTGTGCCACCAGATGCCCTTGGGCTGCTGGGGGTCCCGCTTGCTCCACTTCGGCGACGAAGGGGTTCGGGCCGCGCATCGAAGCACCGGAGGGTCGTCGTCCCAGGAGCCGCCCCGCACCACGTGTGGATAGCGCCGTTCGTCCGGAAGGACGACCGGCGACTGCGCCCCGGATTCGATCCCGGCATAGGCGTCGGGCTCGTACTGGTCCAGGCAGAACTCCGCCACGTTGCCGTGGAGGTCGTGGATCCCCCAGGCGTTCGGCTGCTTCTTTCCCACGGGCCAGGCCCGGAAGTCGGAGTTGTCGGCATGCCACCCGTAGTCGTCCAGGGCGGCCGGATCGTCTCCGAACGAGTACGCGGTCGACGAGCCGGCGCGGCAGGCGTACTCCCACTCGGCTTCGGTGGGGAGGCGGTAGGCCTTGCCGGTGGCGGCGGAGAGCCACCGCGTGAACTCCCTCGCGGCGTGATAGCTGATTCCGAGCACGGGCTGCCTGCCCTTGCCGAAACCGAACGACTCGTCTCCGTATCGGTTGGTGGGGCGGGTCACGGCGTCCACGTCACCCTCCGTGTCGTCTACGGCGATCTCCCGCGCGGAATCGGCCTTGCCGGAGTTTCGGAACGCGTCGTAGAGGGCCCAGGTCACTTCGCGCGCGGCCATCCAGAACGGGCCCACTCTCACCTCGACCTGTGGCCCCTCGTCGGAGGAGCGACCATCCTCTCCCTCAGGGCTCCCGAGAACGAAGCTCCCCCCGGGGATCGGCACCATCTCGAAGTCGGCTCCGGCACCTGGGATCGTCTCGACGTAGGGCTGGAACGCGACCTCGGCCGTGCCGGGTGTGGTTGGCTCCTGGGCCAGCAGGCACGTCGCCCCGGCGCCGGCCCACGTGATGGCTGCAAGCGTCACTGTGGCAAAGAGTCTCACGGGGTCCTCCTCGGAACGCCGGCACGATAGCACGGCACTGCCGTGGAAAGTCGACCGACGACGGTCTTTCCAGACGAATGGTGAACTAGAATCAAAGGTAGAGGCAACAGGCCCCGCCGGGCCCTTCCCCGGCTGCCGGAGACCGGCTCGGTCAGCCATTCGAGGTGCAATCATGGGTAGCGAGTCCAGCCAGACACGTCGTGACTTCATCAAGAGCTCTGCCGTCGTGGCCGGAGCGGCGGCGCTCGAGCACAGGTTCGCCGTTCTCGGACACGCCGCACCCGACGCCCCCATTCGCGTCGGCGTGATCGGCTGTGGAGGGCGGGGCACGGGCGCCGTGCTCAATGTGGTCCAGGCCGCCACCGACGTCATCTATCCGGAGCGCGGCTACCACACCGAGGACGCCGTCGCGGGAGCCGGAGCGAGTGCCAGGGGAGTCGTTGTCGTGGCCCTTGCCGACCTCTTCCCGGATCGCCTGGCCCGGTGCCGAGCGCAGCTGAAGCAGGTCGGAGTCGAGGTCGAGGACGACGGTTGCTTCACGGGCTTCGACGCCTACGAGAAGCTCCTGGCCCGGGAGGACGTGAACTACGTCATCCTGGCTTGCCCGCCCCATTTTCGGCCCACGCACTTCCGGGCGGCCATCGAGGCGGGCAAGAACGTGTTCATGGAGAAGCCCATCGCGGTGGATGCGACCGGCGTTCGTGCGGTGCTCGAGACCGGTGAGCTGGCGAAGACGAAGGGGCTCGGCGTTCTCGCGGGGACCCAGCGGCGACACGAGGCCTCGTGGATCGAGGCGGTCGGGCGGATTCAGGACGGCGC
>CAXMOH010000232.1:0-2569 GCA_964194855.1 uncultured Hyphomicrobium sp. | reverse complement strand
TCCTGGATCTTCGGGCCGTACTCCTCGGAGACTTCCGGCTCTCCGCTGCGGCCCGTGGCGGCGATCCCTTCCTGGAAGATCTCGAGCTCCTTCTCGCTCAGACGCAGGGGCTGAACCGTGTTCTTCCCCATGATGGTGCCCCTGGTGTAGACGATCTGCTCGTCTTCACTCCGGGGCGCCTTCTCAACAGCTTCTTCGGCTTCAGGGGCTTCCTCCGTCTGGCTGCAGCCCCAGGCGAGCGCCGCCACACCGAGCAGCAGAGCACCGATGGTCTTGTTCATGTGGATCGTCCTAGCCTTTCCGCCCCGCTCGCTTCTCTCGTCGCGGCCCGGGCTCACGTCCGAAACTCCGATGCTATCCCGGCGCCGCGCGGCGAGGCAAACCTGGGACTACAATCGAAGAGGAGGAGGACGCCTTTGTCACGGACCGGAGGGGCAGGCCGCGCGTGGCCGTTCATTGCCGGGACTCTCGCCGGGCTCGCCACAGGGGCCGCGCTCGGGTGGCTCGCCACGGGTCGGCGCCGGACCCTGGACAGGCGGATCGTCCGGGCGCTCAGCCACGGCCGCCGGGCCCCGGGCCTCGTGGTGGTGCCGGGGATCATGGGCAGCCAGCTCCTGCGTCCCGACGGAAGTGTCGCCTGGCTCAACCTCGGCAACGCCCTCGGGCACCACGACCTTAGCCTCCCCCGCAAGCTGCCCTTCGGCAAGAGCCGCGACGACCTGCGCCCGGGCCCCCTCGTGGGCACGGACGCGGTGCTGCCCCGCGCCTTCGGCTTCACCGAATACGCAGACCTCGTGGAGCTCCTCGAGGGGGCCGGCTTTGAGCCCGGCCTGCGATCGGCTGGACTCCGATACACGATCTTCTCCTACGACTGGCGGCGCGACCTCGTGGAGAGCGCCCGCCGGCTGGGCCGAAGGCTCGACTCGCTGGCCGAAGCCCGCGAGGATCCCGAGGCCCGCTTCCACCTGCTCGGCCACAGCATGGGCGGCCTCGTGGTCCGGTACTACCTGCGCTACGGGAGCGCGGAGCCCCGGGAGGGCGCACCCGTCACCTGGGCCGGGGCCCGCCGAGTGGCGAGCGCGGTGCTGGTCGCCACGCCGAACGGCGGGTCTCTCCCTGCCCTCGATGCCATCTTGAGCGGATCGCGGGTGGGTCTGTCCTACACGACCCTGGCTGCGAGCGTCGTGGCACGCATGCCCTCCGTCTACCAGCTTCTTCCTCCGGTGGGCACCCACGTTCTCCTGGACTCAAAGGGGGTCCCCGTGGACGGGGACGTTCACGAGCCCGCCACCTGGAAGCGCTTCGGGTGGGGCCCGTTCGGCCCCACCATGGACAGGCGGCTCGCCCCGGAACGCACCTTTGCAAAGGCCGCGCTGGGCCGCGCGCGGGCGTTTCACGACGCGCTCGCCCGACCGCCCGAGCGGCCGTGTCCCGTCCCGGTGACCCTCGTGGGAGGCGATTGCCTGCCGACTCTCGCCCGGGCCGTCGTCGGCGAAGGCCCCCCGGGGCAGCCGCCGCGATTCGAGGCCGACTCCGAGGCAGAGCAAGACCTCATGTTCGAGGCGGGCGACGGGCGCGTCACCCGGTCCAGCAGCCTCGCCGCACACCTTCCCGGGGCCTGCGACGCCGAGGCCAGGTGCGGGATTCCCGAGGCCAGCCGGGTCTTCTTCGGTGGGGCCGATCACCACGGGCTCTACGCCGACCCCGCGTTCCAGAGCCTCATCCTGAGGCTGCTGGTCAGGCCCGCGGCCGGGACGAAGACGATCGAGCCGCCGAGCCAGGCCTGACTGAACGCCGGAACGCCAAAACAGTCATTCATCGCACGTCTACGGACGAGCTCGTCTGCATGGCTGTGTATGAGGACCATTGCGGCGCGGCGACCGGGCCGACTAGAATCGTCCGAGACACAGGTTTCTCGGTGATGCAGCCGCCTGCATCGACCATCCCTGGAGAACAGATGCATCGCGAAGCGACCTTCCTTGGCTCCTCCATCGGCAAGAAGGTGGTGATGGCCACGACCGGGCTCGTGCTGTTCGGGTTCGTCGTAGGCCACATGGTCGGCAACCTTCAGGTCTTCCTGGGCGCACAGGCCCTCAACGAGTACGCCGAGCTCCTCCGCCATTTCTTCCACGGCCAGGGGGTCTGGATCGCCCGGGCCGGGCTGTTGCTCGCCGTGGTCCTGCACATCTGGGCCGCCACCGCCCTCACGCTCTCGAACTGGTCGGCCCGACCGGAGGGGTACCGGGAGTGGCAGGCCCGCGAGTCGACCTACGCCTCGCGGACGATGGTGTGGAGCGGCCCGCTCCTCGCTCTCTTCATCCTGTATCACCTCGCCCACTTCACCACTGGCGCTGCCCACCCCGACTTCGCGACGACCGACGTCTACCGCAACGTGGTGCTGGGCTTCCGGAACCCGTTTGCCTCGGCTTTCTACATCCTGTCGATGCTGGCGCTGGGCCTGCACATGTACCACGGTGTCTGGAGCATGCTGCAGACCCTCGGGCTGAGCCACGCCCGGTGGAATCCCTGGCGCCGCGTTTTCTCCGGAGTCGTGACCGGCGTCGTCGTC
>CAXMOH010000231.1:0-2561 GCA_964194855.1 uncultured Hyphomicrobium sp. | reverse complement strand
GAATCACTCGCGCCGCCTCGAGGTGCTGCTCGACCGTGAATCCGCCGTGGCCGCCGCCAGGGACGGTGTGGAGGCGGTTGGGAACGCCGGCTTTCTCGAGAGCGTCGTGCAGGCGCACAGCGTGGTCGTACGGCACGATCGTGTCGGCGTCGCCGTGAAGCGTCAGGATCGGCGGCAGGCCCGAGCGGACGTATTCGAGGGGTGAGACCCGCCGTGCCACTTCCCGCCAATTGGACATTCCGCCCATCCATGCGACCGCGTAGGTCTTGGCGTTGGGTCCCTCCACGAGGTCGGCCACGTCGGTGATGCCGTACCAGTTGATCATCGCGGCCACCGGCATCTCCGGCTCATGAGCATCCGCGCGTCCCGGGCCATCGGCGTTGACCACCGGGCAGCGGCGGTCGAGGCCTGCGACCGCGGTGAGCATCCCGGTCGTCAGGGTCAGGTGCCCCCCGGCCGAGCCCCCGCTAACGACGATCCGGTCGGTGTCGAGACCGTATTCCTCGGCGTTTTGCAGGACCCAGCGCAGGGCGCACCGGCAGTCTTCCACCGCGGCGGGAGCCAACGCCACCCGGCCCAACCGATACTCCACGTTGACGATGGCGAAACCCATCTCGAGATAGGGGAGAAAGCCAAGATACTGGGTGTCCTTGTCGCCGCCGACCCAGCCTCCTCCGTGAATGTAGAGAAGTGTGGGCAGGCGCTCGCTCGTGTCACGAGGGGCGATGACGTCGAGCTTGGACTCGTACCCATCCGCGACCAGATAGGTCACGTCGGGAACCATCCGGTAGCGTTGGCCGACTTCGACGGTCCAGCGAGACACATCCTCGGCGTTGAGAGCGCACGGCAGCCCTGCGAGAACCGCGACGACTCCGAACAGGCGCTTGTTCATCATGCTCCTCCTCTGTGAGGCTTCTCGAGGCCAGGCTAAGGCAGCGCGAAGACGAAGAGGGCCTGGCCCATCGCCAGGGCCACGTGCTGCCGGCCGTCGACGAGGAACGACGTGGGGTTGGCGCGGCAGGCGCCACCGGCGTGGAAATCCCAAAGCGGCTCCCCCGTGGCGGCGTCGAGGGCGAAGACGTTGCCTTCCCGGGAGCCGCCGAAGACGAGGCCGCCCGCCGTCGCGAGGACGCCGGACCAGGGCGGCGAGAGAAGGCGGAACTCCCACTTCATGTCCCCGCTCAGTGCGTCGAGGGCACGCACGGCACCCCAGGCTTCCTGGTCCGGCGGCTGCGCTTCTCCGCCACCGAGGAAATACACGCCCGGCTCGTACTCCGCCTCGCCCTTGAAGTAGATCGAGCCCATCTCACGGACCGGGACGTAGAAGAGCCCGGTCCCGGGGCTGTAGGCGGGGCTGATCCAGTTGGTGGAGCCCTGGAGGCTGGGCCACACGAGCGTGCCCTTCTCCGACGGCTCGGTGCCCGGACGGACGACGGGACGGCCGCTCGAGTCGAGCCCGCTCGCCCAGGTCTGCTTTGCGTAGGGCGTGCCGTGGAGAAACTCGCCGCTCACCCGGTCCAGGACGTAGTAGAAGCCGTTGCGGTTGGCGGTGACCACGAGCTGGCGTGGGCGACCCTCGAAGGTGGCGTCGATCAGCACGGGGATCTGATTCGCATCCCAGTCGTGGGTGTCGTGGGGCGTGAACTGGAAGTGCCAGCGCAGCGCGCCGGTCGCCGGATCGAGGGCCACGAGCGAGCACGAGTAGAGGTTGTCGCCGGGACGGGAGTCGCCGTTCCAGTCGGGTGCGGGGTTCCCGATCCCCCAGTAGAGAAGATCGAGCTCGGGATCGTAGGCCCCCGTCAGCCACGTGGCTCCCCCGCCGGTCTTCCAGCTGTCGCCGCCCCAGGTCTCGTGGCCCGGCTCGCCAGGTCCGGGGACCGTATGGAAGCGCCAGAGCCGCTCGCCCGTCTCGGCGTCGTCGGCGTCGAGGAAGCCGCGTATGCCCGCCTCTCCCCCGCTCACGCCGATGATCACCTTTCCGTCGATGGCCAGGGGGGCCGCGGTGCTGCCGTAGCCGGCCGCGTTGTCTCCCAGCGTCGCCGTCCACCGCACCGCCCCGGAGAGCGCGTCCAGGGCCACGAGGCGTGCGTCGAGGGTGCCCACGAAGACGCGGTCGTCGAGCACCGCCACGCCGCGATTGACCGGCGGGTAGCCCAGAACGACCACGTCCTTCGGGAGCTCGGGCTCGTACCGCCAGAGCGTTCGGCCGGTCCGCACATCGAGGGCGGCGACCCGGCTGTTCGCCTCGGTGACGTACATGACGCCGTCGACGACGATCGGCGTCGTCTCGACGAGACCGGTCTCGCCGACCTGGTAGACCCACGCGGGCCGGAGGCCCGCCACGTTCGCGGGCGTGATCTGCTTCAACGGTGAGAAGCGGTGCGCGGCGTAGGTTCCCGAGTAGGTCAGCCACGAACCCGGCTCGGAGCCGGCGTTTCGGAGGCGCTCATAGGGAACCTGGGGTGCTGCGGTCGCGGCCAGGGACAGTGAGACGACGACGGCTCTCAGGAGAGTGCTCATTCTTCACCCCTCAGGCTCGCGAGGAACGCGACCAGATCGTC
>CAXMOH010000230.1:0-2902 GCA_964194855.1 uncultured Hyphomicrobium sp. | reverse complement strand
GCCAGGCCACGTGGGCGTGCCGGCCATCGCAGGGTTTCCCTCCCCCTACGTGGGGAGGGTCCAAGGCTGCTGACGCCTACTCCCAGAAGTCGTCGCCGTCGGACTCCGAGAGGAGCTCTTGCTGCTCATCCATCCAGGCCTGGTAGTCCTCCTGCGTGTGGATGGTGAGGAAGCCGCGCATGCGGTAGTGGCCCAGGCCGCACAGCTGGGCGCACGCGATCTCGTAGCCGAACTCCGGGTTGCCCGTCCGCTCGCGCATCTCGTCCGTCGTCACCGTCGGGATGAACCACACCGGTATGCTCACCCCCGGGATGATGTCCTGCTTGACGCGCATCTCCGGCAAGCCGAAAGAGTGGATGACGTCCTTGCTCGTGAGCTCGATGAGGGCCGGAGTGTCCACCGGCAGGAAGAGCTCGTTGAGCGTGACCACGTCGTCCTTCCCCGCCGGGTCGTCGCGAACGAGGCCGAGGGGGTTGGTCTCCAGGTCGTACAACTCGATGCTGCTCTGGCCGTACACGCCGTCGGGCCCGGGGTAGTGGACGTTCCAGGCGAACTGCTCACTGACGACCCGAACGCGAGTCGCCTCCTGCGGGGCGGGGAAATCGGCCACCCGTGCGGCCCAGAGCGGGATGGCGAGCCCGACGAGCAGGAGCGCCTCCACCACCGCCACGCCGATCTCCAGATAGGTGGAGGTCTTGCTGGTCACGCCGACATAGTCGGCAGTGGGGTTCCGCTTCTTCCGAAACCGGATGAGCGTGTACACGAAGAACGCGCCCCAGCCCACGAAAAGCACTGCCATGAAGATGTGAATCATGCCGGTGGTCCAGTCCAGCTCGCCCCCATGCTGGGACGCGAGCTGAGGCAGTCCGAGCCAGTTGCTCATGTGCTCCTCCACTCTCGGGGTTGTCCGGGGCCCGTTGCTTCGCTCGTGCCCTGGGCGTGCCGTGCGGCTTGTCGACGCAGGTACAGGAAGAAGGCGGCGAACGCCATCTGCACGGACAGCACCACCCCGAGGAGCAGCCACGTCCCCATCTGGGCCGCGTCGATCATCGGGCTGTCAGCCTGCCCGTAGCACACCGAGCAAGCCAAGCTCGGGGGCGGGCTGCCGAGCCACACGAAGGCCCCGACCAGGAGGAGCACGCTCGGTGTCCCACGGGTCATGAAGTCCTCCGCGTCACTATCTTTCTGATGAACCAGGCCTCGTAGACGACGAGTCCCAGGCCCGCGGCGAACGAAGCAACGGCCGTCGCCAGCCAGGGCGGTTGGGCGCCCAGGCACCAGGCTCCGAAGCCGAAGGCCAGGAGGACCGAGGCGCTGATGAACACGACGTGAAAAGCCTTGAGTGACATGAGTCAGTTCAACCTGACGGGGTCGAGGGCGCCGAGGGTCGGAATGAGGAGAAGCGGCACGAACAGGATCGCGGTCAGGATCAGCGCCCAGTAGATGAGCCTCTTCTCCGAGAGGAGATGCATGAACCAGGCGGCCACCAGGGAGCCCTTCACCGTAGCGATGGCCAGCGCCAGAGCGATGGCCAGATGGGTCGGAAGCTCCAGGTAGTAGGCTCCCACCGTGAAGCCGGTCAGGACCAGCAAGGCGCCGAAGACGAAGAGGGCCGCCTTCACGTGGCGGTCGATCTCGGCGTGATCGTGAGCGTCCATTTGGCCTCCCTACAACAGGTAGAGGATGGGGAACAGGAAGATCCAGACCAGGTCCACGAGATGCCAGAACAAGCCGGCGTTCTCCACCCGGTTGGTGAAGTGCGTGGGGTCGGTCTTCCAGAGCGCCGAGCCCGGACCCCAGAGCCATCCGTTGACCGCCATGCCCCCGATGACGTGCAACATGTGGAGTCCGGTCATGGTGAAGTAGATGGCCAGGAAGGTGTTGGTGCTCGGGAGATAGCCGTGGTGGAACTTCGCCGAGTACTCCAGGTACTTGATGAAGAGGAACCCGAAGCCGCACAGGATGGTGATTCCCATGAAGACTCGGAATTTTCCGAAGTCGTTCTTCGCCAGCGACGCCCAGGCCAGCACCATCGTCACGCTGGAGCTGATCAGTATCACGGTGTTGGTGGCCGCGAGGGGGATGTTGAGATAGGTCGCGCCCGCCGGCCAGTCTGTCGCGCCCACCCGCAGCATCACGTATGACGCGAAGAGGGCTCCGAACAGCATGACCTCGGAGGCCAGGAACAGCCAGATCGCGATCTTGCCGTTGGTGAGCCCCGTGTCGGGCCGGGGGCTGACGGTGTAGGGAATGTCCATGCTCATGCTGACGGCTCCCACTGGGGACTGTAATCCCGGGCAGCCCCGGGCACGCTGTACTCGTAGGGTCCGCGGTAGACCTCGGGAGGCGTCGTGAAGTTCCCGTGCGGCGGCGGCGAGGGGGTGGCCCACTCGAGGGTCGTGGCCTCCCACGGGTTATTGCTCTCGGCCTTCTTCCCGCGGAACGCGCTCTTGAAGAAGTTGTAGATGAACGGGATCTGGGCGAGAGCCAGGCACCAGGCGCCCACCGAGGACACCATGTTCCAGTGGAGCACCGGCTGCGCGTGGGCGTAGGAGACGCCGCCGTCCCAGAGGCGCCGCGAGACCCCGGCGAGCCCCATGATCAGGAAGGGCATGAAGATCACGTTCATGAACACCATCGAGCCCCAGAAGTGGATCTTGCCCAGGGTCTCGTTCATGACCCGGCCCGTGGCCTTGGGGAACCAGTAGTAGACGCCTGCGAAGAGGGCGAAGATGGTTCCGGGAGCGACGACGTAGTGGAAATGCCCGATCACGTAGTAGGTGTCGTGCAGGTGGATGTCCGTGGCGCTGAGGCCGAGCGGCAGCCCGGTGAGGCCACCGATGCCGAACATCACCAGGAAGCCCAGCGCAAAGAGCATGGGCGTGTTGAAGCGGATCGATCC
>CAXMOH010000229.1:0-4771 GCA_964194855.1 uncultured Hyphomicrobium sp. | reverse complement strand
CATCCAGGCACTCGTGCTCGTCAAGAAAGCCTGCGCTCTCGTGAACGTGGAGCTGGGCGTCCTGGACGAGGAGAGAGGCCAGGCCATCGTCGCCGCCGCAGACGAGGTCCTCGGGGGGCGCCACGGGGATGAGTTCCCCCTGGTGATCTGGCAGACCGGGTCCGGCACCCAGACCCACATGAACGTCAACGAGGTGCTCGCCAACCGTGCCAGCGAGATCCTGGGAGGGCGCCGGGGGGAGAAGAGTCCCGTTCATCCCAACGACCACGTCAACCTCGGACAGTCGACGAACGACGTCTTCCCCACTGCCCTTCACGTGGCCGCCGTGGATGCCTTGGGGCGCCAGGTGATCCCGGCCGTTCGGGCCCTCGGGGAGACCCTTCGAGCCAGGGCCGACGCCCACCGGGACCTGGTGAAGATCGGACGCACTCATCTCCAGGACGCCACTCCCCTCACCCTCGGCCAGGAGATCTCCGGCTGGGTGGATCAGCTCGACCACGGGGTGGCTCGCCTCGAGATGGCCCTGCCCCACCTCCGGGAGCTGGCCATCGGCGGCACGGCTGTTGGCACCGGCCTGAACGCCCATCCGGAGCTGGGAGAGAGGGTGGCCCGCAAGCTGTCGGAGCTCACCGGCGAGGCGTTCGTGAGGGCTCCCAACAACTTCGAGGCCCTGGCGTCACGCGACGCGGTGGTCTTCGCTCACGGGGCCCTCAAGACCGTGGCCGCCTCCCTCAACAAGATCGCGAACGACGTGCGCCTTCTGGCCTCGGGTCCCCGCGCCGGGATCGGCGAGATCCGGATCCCAGCGAACGAGCCAGGCAGCTCGATCATGCCGGGCAAGGTCAACCCGACCCAGTCCGAAGCCCTGACCATGATCGCGGCTCAGGTCATGGGCAACGACGTCGTGGTCAACATTGCCGGGATGAGCGGCCAGCTCGAGCTGAACGCCTTCCTGCCGGTCATCGCCCACAACCTGCTCCAGAGCTGCCGCCTCGTGGCGGACGGCTGCGAGAGCTTCAGGGTGCGCTGCGCCCAGGGGCTCGAGCCGAACACGGAGCGCATCCGAGAGAACGTGGAGCGCTCGCTCATGCTGGTCACGGCGCTCACGCCACACATCGGGTACGACGACGCAGCCCGTATCGCCCGGGTGGCACACGAGCGAGGCCAGACCCTTCGAGAAGCCGCCCTCGAGCTGGGCCTCGTGGCCGCCGAGGACTTCGACGCGTGGGTGCGTCCCGACAAGATGGTGAGCGGCTAGTTCCTCACACCGCCCGAGGCGTGCCCGGCACCGGCACCGGTCGATCCGGCGGGGCTCCGTTCGGGTAGCTCTTCGGAAACAGGTCCAGCCCGGAAGCGCTGATGTCGTCCCAGGTGACGACCTGGCCGGTGTACGCCGACTCACGCCCCATGATGGTGGTGAGGGTGCCGTCGATGGCGAAGTCGAGCAGGTCGGAACGAGCCGATCCCTGGCGGATGCTCTGGATCAGCTCCATGTGCTCGTACACCGTGGCCTGGGCCCGCTTGTCGTCGGAGGGCTCGTACTCCCACGGGTTGGCGCCCGTGATGTTGCGCCGATTGTCCGTCGAGCCCAGGGTTCCGACCACCTTGTTGTCGTTCCGCCTCGCGCAGTCGGCCCACTGTCGCAGGAGCACCTGGACTTCGACCCCTCCGGGATACTCGTAGGTCACCGACATGTGGTCGAAGATGTTGCCCCACCGGGGACCCGTGCGCTTCAGGCGGCCACCCTGGCCCACAGCGCTCACCGGTGTCGCCCCCATCACCCAGTTCATCAGATCGATCTGGTGGATGACCTGCTCCGTGATCTGGTCGCCGCCGAGCCAACAGTAGTAGTACCAGTTGCGGCACTGGTACTCGAGGGGCGTCCACTGGGGATAGGAACCCCGGTGCCACAGCGAGCCGCCCATGCGATGCATGCTGCCGCCGACGATCTCGCCCAGCGCTCCGTCGTGGACTCGCTTGACCAGCTCCATCGTCCCCAGGTCGTGGCGGTAGTTGAGCCCCACGACCACGCTCAGCCCCTTCCGCCGGGCCTCCTCGGCGGTCCCCCGGATCGCCCGACACCCGGTCGGATCGGTGGCCACCGGCTTCTCGGCGAACACGTTCAGGCCCCGCCCCACGGCCTCGGCGAAGTGAAGCGGCCGGAACCCCGGAGGCGCCGTCAGGATCACGTAGTCCAGATCCATCGCCATCAGCTCCTTGTACGCGCCGGTCCCGGAGAAGGTCGTCTCCTCGGTGACCTTGATCCGCTTCTGAAACGACGGGTCCTGGAGGTCGCGGTGGTTGCGAAGGCGATCCAGGCTCCAGGTGATGCGGTCCGGGGCGATGTCCGCCATGCCCACCAGCTCGACCGCGTCGTCGGCCACGAGGGCATTGGCACAGGCGCCGGTCCCGCGGCCTCCGGTGCCGACGACGCCCACCTTGAGGGGAGCCTCCTGGGCAGCACCGGTGCGCACGAACGGAGAGGCCGAGAAGGCCGCTGCGGTAGCGGCTCCGGTGGCGATGAACTCTCGGCGGGAACGGGGTGACTTCGGCTCGTTTTCCATGGCTCTCTCCTGGGGGACGCCAGGGCGGCGTCTGGATCCGACCTCGATGGACGTGCGGATCATATACGCGAATCGGCCCGACCGATCGGCGAAAAGGCATTCGGCCTGTTCGCCTCAGCGCCCGATGGCGTAGACGTGGTGATGGGCCCGGACGTACATCACGCCGTCGGAAAGAGCCGGCGTCGACATGAGGAGCTCGCCCAACGGGTTTCGGGACAGGAGCTCGAACTCCGGCCCCGCCTTGACTGCGAAGATGTCGCCGTCCTCGCTGGGGAGATAGAGGACACCGTCGGCAGCCACCGGCGATCCGCTGAAGCCGCTTCCCTGATGCGGAATGCGCTGTCGGTAGATCTCCTTGCCAGTCTCGAGCTCGTAGCAGTCGAGAATGCCCTGGTTCTGGAGGACGTAGAGATGCCCGCGATAGACGAGCGGTGTGGGCATGTAGGAGCCCTTGCCCTCGAGGCTCCACACGACGTGGTCGTTCGAGGTCTCGTCGTCGCGCAGCGTCAGATCGCCGGAGGCGCCGGGCCGAAGCACGAAGATGGGTTTCTCGGGCCGGCGACCGCTGGCGACGACGATGAGGCCTTCTTCGAAGATCGGGGTAGGGGCGGTGATCTGCGAGCTGCCCCCCAGTCTCCACAGCTCCTTCCCGGTGTCCGGGTCGTACCCTCGGATGAAGTTGGAGCCGTTCGCGACGAGCTCCACCCGACCGGCCCCCTGGCAGATCGTCGGTGTGCCCCACGACGGAGGCTCGTCGCGGGGCGTCTTCCAGACCGTCGCACCCGTGCGGATGTCCAGGGCCAGCAGGTAGTCCTCCTGCTGCGTGTCCACCTGAACGATGACCTTGTCCCCGTAGATGATCGGCGAGCTGGCGGTGCCCCACTCGTACGTCGGGGCGTCGTAGGCCCCCACGTCCATCCTGCCGAGATCCCGCGACCACGCGAGCGTGCCACCGACGTCGAAGGCATACAGTCCCTGGGATCCGAAGAATGCCACGACGTACTGGCCGTTGGTGGCCGGAGAGGCATTCGCATACGAGGCCTTGATGTGGCGCTTCTCCTTCGGAGCTCCCTCGTAGGCCACACGATCCCAGATGACCGCGCCCGTCTTGCTGTCCAGCGCGTACAGCTTCCACTGGTGAGTCGAGCGATCCTCGGAAGCGGTGCCCGCTCCGTACAGGCCGGCCTTGAAGCCGTCGTCGCCCACGCCGCTCACTGCGGTCGTCACGTACACCCGCTCGCCCCAGACGACGGGAGAGGAGTGAGCCAGGCCGGGGATGCGGGCCTTCCACTTGACGTTCACTCCCCCGTCGGCCGACCACTCCGCCGGCAGGTTCTGACCGTCGGCAACGCCCCCGGCACGGAGGCCCCGGAAGGAGGGCCAGTTCTGCGCCACCGCGTCCCCGGAGCCGAGGAGAAGGAGAACGAGTGGCGCGATGGAGCGGAGCGACACTCTACCGCCTGGGCTTCTTCTTTTTCCGCTCGCGGGCGCTCAGCCCCTCGAGAAGAGTCGACCGTATCGCGTCGGAGAGCTTGAGGCGTGCACCGGGGACGTCTTGCTTCATCTGGTCGAGAACGGTCTCGAGGCGGTCGACGAAGTCCCTCTCCGCACGGAAGCTGAGTGTCACGGTGTCAGACGGCATGTCCCAGAGTGTACGCCTGCGGACGTCCTGTGAGCAAGCGCCTGTCTTGACTTTTGTGTCTTTGTTTGTCTACACTGTCACTGATTGTGAGTGTCTGCGATTGGAGACACCGAGGAGGAACCGATGCAGGGTAGACGAGTCCCGTCAGCGTCCGGGGAGGCAGACCTCTTCGAGGCGTGCCAGCGGGCGGTGGGCCGTGTCCTGGCAGAGCTTCCCGCGTGGGATCGCCAGGTCCTGGAGGAGCACCGGGCCGAGGTCGTCGAGATCACCCACCGGGAGACCCGGGCCGCGCTCGACGAGATCCACGGCATGCTGAGGAGAGTCGCCTAGCGAGCCGGCCAGGGGTGCCGTCGTCTCAGCCGCGGCGCGCTCGGCTCAGTGGTCCGACCAGCGCAGGACCGCCGTCACGGGGAAGTGGTCCGACGGGAACCGCCCCTTCTCCTCGCTCCGGTCGATGGCAGCCGAGACCGTCTCGAGCCCGGGGGAGTGGAGGATCCAGTCGATCCGGCCTCCGGAGCGCCGGCCGGTGAAACGGTTGCCGGTGCCTTCGTCGTCCTCCCGGACA
>CAXMOH010000228.1:0-7710 GCA_964194855.1 uncultured Hyphomicrobium sp. | reverse complement strand
CTGCGATCCGAACTGGGACTGGCTTTTTGAGATTAGCTCCACCTCGCGGCTTTGCGACCCTCTGTACCAGCCAATGTAGCACGTGTGTAGCCCGGGACATAAAGGCCATGAGGACTTGACGTCATCCCCACCTTCCTCCGGCTTATCGCCGGCAGTTCCTCCAGAGTGCCCAGCTTGACCTGATGGCAACAAGAGGCAAGGGTTGCGCTCGTTGCGGGACTTAACCCAACATCTCACGACACGAGCTGACGACAGCCATGCAGCACCTCTACACGGGTCCCGAAGGAAAACCTCATCTCTGAGGCGATCCCGTGCGGTTTAAACCCCGGTAAGGTTCTTCGCGTTGCGTCGAATTAAACCACATGCTCCACCGCTTGTGCGGGCCCCCGTCAATTCCTTTGAGTTTCAGCCTTGCGACCGTACTCCCCAGGCGGAGCACTTAATGCGTTAGCTTCGGCACAGGGGGGGTTCATACCCCCTACACCCAGTGCTCATCGTTTAGGGCTAGGACTACCGGGGTATCTAATCCCGTTCGCTCCCCTAGCTTTCGCGCCTCAGCGTCAGTGTCGGTCCAGGAAGCCGCCTTCGCCACTGGTGTTCCTCCGGATATCTGCGCATTTCACCGCTACACCCGGAATTCCGCTTTCCTCTCCCGAACTCAAGTCCACTAGTTTCCCGCGCAGTTCCCCAGTTGAGCCGGGGGATTTCACACGGGACTTGGCGAACCGCCTGCGCGCCCTTTACGCCCAGTAATTCCGAACAACGCTTGCCACCTCTGTCTTACCGCGGCTGCTGGCACAGAGTTAGCCGTGGCTTCCTCCACCGGTACAGTCAACGCCCGACGTATTGGGTCGGACGCATTCTTCCCGATCGACAGGAGTTTACGACCCGAGGGCCTTCATCCTCCACGCGGCGTTGCTCCGTCAGGGTTTCCCCCATTGCGGAAAATTCCCCACTGCTGCCTCCCGTAGGAGTCTGGGCCGTGTCTCAGTCCCAGTGTGGCCGTCCGCCCTCTCAGGCCGGCTACCGATAGAAGCCTTGGTGGGCCATTACCCCGCCAACAAGCTAATCGGACGCGGGCTCCTCTTCAAGCGCCAGGCCTTACGGTCCCCAGCTTTGATCCCCGGAACGAACCGAGGATGTCATGCGGTATTAGCACCAGTTTCCCGGTGTTATTCCCCACTCGAAGGTAGATCACCCACGCGTTACTCACCCGTTCGCCGCTCTACTCGCGGACCGAAGTCCACTTTCGCGCTCGACTTGCATGTGTTAGGCACGCCGCCAGCGTTGATTCTGAGCCAGGATCAAACTCTCCAGTTAAACTAGAAACGCCCCCGCCACGACAACCCGAAGGCCGCCACGACGAAGACGCCACCTAACCGAAAAGGTAAAACTCGGTCCTTTTGGCTCGATTCTCGCCGGAATCTCTTCTTCGTCTATCCAGTTTTCAAAGAGCCACCCCGTCTTTGGGGGACCCGACCAGAATACCAAAGTAGGGTCTCTTGGTCAACCCTTTTCTGGTCATTGCTTTGGCCGGAAGTGAAAGTACCGGAGGGGCCGGTTCGAATCCGAAGTGGCCACACAGGCACCGAGCGAACCGCTCAACACCCGACCAAACAACAACAATAGGACCGTCCTGGCTCCTTGTCAAGCGCCCGGCTCGACCTCGACCTTCACGTGCCGGGCCGGACCCACCGACAGGACGAAGCCGTCACCGGCCTCGAGAAGGAGCTCCGCCCCTGCCTCGAGCACGGTCCCGTCCCGACGCACCGCCCGCTGGCGCAAGAGCCGGACGGCCTCGCCGTTGGATTTCGCCAGCTCGGCTCGGACCACCAGGAGGTGGGGCTTCATCGGCCCCGGGATCAGACGGACCACCCGGAGGTCGCTTGGGGCCAGGCGCTGCTGATGGACGCGCCGCCACTCCGCTTCGGCCCCCTGCGCCTGGTCCGGCCCGTGGAAGTCGGTGACCAGGAGGCGGGCCAGGGCCTTCTTCGAGTCCATCGGCCGGCCAGCTCCCCGTTCCTTGTCGATGTCGTCGGGAGCCAGGTCGGTGAGCAGCGTGTAGTAGCGCCACATCAGATCGTCGGAGATGCTCATCAGCTTGGCGTACATGACCGGCGGCGGCTCGTTGACGCCGATGTAGTTGTCGAGGCTCTTCGACATCTTGTCGACGCCGTCGGTGCCCTCGAGGAGCGGGGTGGTCATCACCACCTGCGGCTCCAGGGCATAGGCGGGCATGATGTCCCGCCCTACGTTCAGGTTGAAGAGCTGATCGGTCCCCCCCAGCTCCACATCCACCTCGAGCGACACCGAGTCGTAGGCCTGGGCCAGGGGATAGAGGAACTCGTGGATGGAGATCGACTGACCGGCGTCGAAACGCTTTCTGAAATCCCGCCGCTCGAGCATCCGAGCCACGTTGTACGTCGCGGCGAGGCGGATGAAGCCCTCGGAGCCCAGGGGCCCGAGCCATTCGCTGTTGAAGCGGACCTCGGTCTTGTCGACGTCGAGGATCTTGAACGCCTGCTTCTTGTAGGTCTCGGCGTTGGCTTCGATCTCCTCACGGCTGAGGGGAGGGCGGGTCTTCGATTTCCCCGTGGGGTCCCCGATCATCCCGGTGAAATCACCGATCAGAAAGATGACCCGGTGGCCGAGATCCTGGAAGTGCTTCATCTTGCGCATGAGAACCGTGTGGCCGAGATGAATGTCGGGGGCGGTGGGATCGAAACCCACCTTCACCGTGAGCGGCCGCCCGCGGGCGAGCTTCGCCTTGAGGCCTTCGGCGGTGACGACGTCGATACAGCCCTTGGTGAGGTAATCAAAGGCGTCGGTCTTGTTCACTCTCCCTCCTCGATGACGCGACGACCCTCTACACGGCTGCGACCCTCGAGCAGGAGCCGCACCGCACGGGGGTAGAGACGGTGCTCGACCTCCAGTATGCGCACCGCCAGCGATTCCGCGGTGTCGTCCGAGCGGACCGGCACCGCCTCCTGGGCGACGATGGGGCCGGAATCCAGACCCTCGTCGACCAGATGGACCGTGGCGCCGCTCACCTTGACGCCGTACTCGAACGCCTGGCGCTGCGCCTGCAGGCCCGGGAACGCCGGGAGAAGGGCCGGGTGAATGTTCAAGATCCGGCCGGGGAAGGCCCGCACGAACGCCGGGGAGAGGAGCCTCATGAACCCGGCGAGGCACACGAGCTCGACGTCGTGCTCCTGGAGAATCGACACGACCTCGGCGTCGTACTCCTCGCGCTTGCGGCCCTTGTGATCGAGGACGACGGTGGGGACGGCGGCCCGGCGAGCGCGCTCGAGGCCCGGCGCATCCGCCACGTTCGAGACGACGATGGCGACCTCACCCCTCAGCTCCCCCCGCTTCCCGGCATCGATGAGCGCCTGGAGGTTGGAGCCGCGCCCGCTGATCAGGACGCCTATTTGAGCAGGGGGCACGGGACTCAGGCGTCCCAGGTGACGCCGGAGCCGGGGACGACGGAGCCGATGACGAAGCTCGTCTCGCC
Source organism: uncultured Hyphomicrobium sp. (assembly GCA_964194855.1). Classification (GTDB taxonomy): domain Bacteria; phylum Acidobacteriota; class Vicinamibacteria; order Fen-336; family Fen-336; genus JAJDNS01. The sequence goes on along the minus strand of CAXMOH010000228.1, from coordinate 4,196 downwards.
GCGGCGCTCGAGGGAGTGCTCGACGTCGTGCAGGTCCGCCGGGGCCACCAGGGCGATCATCCCCACGCCCATGTTGAACGTGCGGTACATCTCCTCGTCGGAGATGTCGCCGCCCTTCTGGATGATGCGGAAAAGAGGCGGGACGTCCCAGGAACCGCGCCGGACCCGGGCGCCCAGGCCCCCGGGGAGGACCCGGGGGATGTTGCCCGGGAAGCCGCCCCCTGTGATGTGGGCCAGGGCGTGGATCTTGTCGCGCTCGATCAGCGGCTCCAGGGCGGCCAGATAGCTCCGATGAGTCGCGAGGAGAGCCTCGCCGACCGTCCCCTCGAGCTCGGGCAACACCGTGCCGACCTTGTGCCCCAGGACGTCGAAAAGCACCTTGCGTGCCAGGGAGTAGCCGTTCGTGTGCAGCCCGCTCGAGGGCAGGCCCACGAGCACATCCCCCTCGCTGACGCCCCGGGGCAGCGCCCGGTCCTTCTCCACGACCCCGACGATGAACCCGGCCAGGTCGTAGTCGTCCTCGGCGTAGGTGCCCGGCATCTCCGCGGTCTCGCCCCCCAGGAGGGGACAGCCGAACTCCTTGCACGCACGGGCAAACCCCGAAACGATGGCTTCGACCCTGGTGGGCTCGAGCTTCCCGAGCGCCACGTAGTCCATGAAGAAAAGAGGCGCCGCGCCCTGCACGAGGATGTCGTCGATGCAGTGCGCCACCAGGTCGTAGCCCACCGTGTCGTGCACGTCGGCGGCCACGGCCACCCGGATCTTCGTCCCCACCCCGTCGGTGGAGGCCACGAGAACGGGCTCCCTGTACCTGGACATATCGGCGCGAAACATCCCCCCGAACGAGCCGATGTCGCTCAGAACGTTCGGGTTGAACGTGGACTTCGCCAGCGCCTTGATCCGCTCCGTGGCAGCGTCCGCCGCGGCAATGTCGACCCCCGCATCCCTGTAGTCCATGAAGGACGGAGTCTATCGCATCGAACAAACGGGACCAATGGAACGAAGTGCCGCAGAGGCGGGGGGGAGGGACATGACCTAGAATGACCCGGGAGGAGACCATGGCGAGCTCAGAGACCCGCTGTCCGGAGTGCGAGTCGGATCTGGATTTCGATGGCTACGATCTGGATCAGGGCGAGTCGATCAATTGCCCGGAGTGCTCGATCGAGCTCCTGGTCACCAACCTGGATCCGGTCACGCTCACTCTGCCGCCGGAGGATTGAGCGGGGCGCGCCCTCAGGCGGTGCCGGCGCCGAACGAGCGGACCGCTTCGGTCTCGTCTTCGAAGATCTCGAACGTGGGCAGAAGCCGCGCCATGTCCAGCGTGGAGTAGACGCGCCCGCTGACCTTCAGGAGCTTGAGCTCGGCACCGAAGCTCTTCGCCGTCCGCAGTCCTGCCACCAGCTCGCCGACGCCGGCGCTGTCGAGGAACGCCACGTCGGAGAGGTTGATCAGGATCTGGCTCTTGCTCTCCGCGAGCAGCTCGTCGATGGCTTCGCGCAGCAACTGGTCCCCCAGCCCGGCGGTGAGCTTGCCCTTCAGATCGAGGATGACGACGTCTTTGGCCTGGCGGACTTCGAGGTGCATCGCGGGCGCCATTCTATCAGGTCAGCGCGGCGGCGCCTCTCGGCGTCGGGCGCGCGGCCGGCACTATCGGCCCTGGCCGAGAGCCCTGCGGTACGCTTCCGGGTTCCGTCGGACCTCGTAGCGCTCCCGGGCGGCGCCCATGTAGGCCTGGAAGACCTGGCCCTCCTTCTGCTGACGCAGGGAGGCCGCGACCCGAGGCCGCTCGCGATCGAACGCTTCGGCGTCGAACTCCTGGTGGTCGGTGACGCGCAGGATCGCCCACCCGTCCGCCGTCCGGACGGGGTCGGAGAGCGTTTCCTCGGGGAGCGAGAAAGCCACTTCGTCCAGGGCCAGGCCGGTGCCCAGGTCACCGATCGGCTGACCCGGCGCGGTGGGAGAGAGGGTCTCCTTGCGGACGAGGCCGACGCGGGTCGCGGCCCGCTCGAGGCCCGCCTTCCTGGCCCGGTCCCTCACCTGCTCCGCGAGCGCGTGCGCCTTCTCGAGGGCGGCCTCGGCGACGAGGTGCGCCGTCACTGTCTCGCGAGCCTCGTCGAGCTCGGGAAGGCGGGAGGCCTGGATCTCGGCCAGCTCGATGAAGACCGCACCCTGGGGCAACCCAAAGCCCTCCTTCTCGGCCTGGCCCGCCTCCATCTCGAAGACCCGCGCGACGAGCGCAGGCGAGGCGAGCACCGGCGGTGTCTCCCCCCGGGCAAAGGGCTCGCTCTTCTGGACCTCGATGTCCACCCCCGCCGCCGCCTCTTCGAGGGTCTTGCCCTCGGCCAGGGCCCCGGCCATGGCGATGGAGGTTTCCTCCCCCACATCGATCATCTTCTCGTCGGTGACGAGGACGCGGACACGCTCCTCGACCTCGGTGAGGGGCAGCGTCTTCTCCTCGCGGAGGGACTCGAGTCGAATGATGTGGTAGCCGAAGTTCGTGCGCACGAGGCCGGAGGTCTGGCCTTCGTCGAGCTGGTAGAGGGCGTCTTCGAACTCGGGCACCATGCGGCCGGCGGGGAAGCACCCCAGGTCGCCCCCGTTCGCTCCGGAGCCCAGGTCTTCCGAAGAGGCCTTCGCGAGCGCGCCGAAGTCCGATCCGGCCTCGACCCGGCCCAGGAGTGCCTGGGCGATCCGCCGCGCCTCCTCCTCTTCGTGACCGGCGGCGTCCTCGTCACCGCCGGTTCGCACCTTGACGAGGATGTGGCGGGCACAGAACTCCTCCTCCTGCAGGAACTCGTCCCGATGGTCCTGGTAGTAGCCCGAGATGTCGCGGGCCGTCACGTCCACACGGGGGCGCAGGGTCTCACGGTCGAGAAGCACGTAGGAGACGATGCGTTTCTCGGGGATGCGATAGGTGTCGCGCTCCGCCTCGAAGTGGCTGGCGACGGCTTCGTCCGTAGGCTCGATAGCGTCCCGGAACCGCTCGGTGGGGACGAGGACGTACTCGAGCTCGACCCGCTCCGTCTGACGGCGGAACTCGCGCTCGGCCTCGGAGTCGCTGACCACCACGCCGTCGCCCACGAGGGCCTCCAACCGCTCGCGCAGGAGCTGGCGACGCAACGACTCGGCGAACGCCTCCTCGGTCAGCCCGCCGAGCTCGAGGCGGCGGCGCAGCTCGTTGCCGCCGATGAACCGCCCGTCGACCTGATAGTCGGGGGATGTGGAGATCGCCTCGGCCACCGCTTCGTCGGAGATCGTGAGGCCGAGCCGCCCCGCCTCCAGCTCGACGAGGCGTTCGATCACGAGGCCGTCGAGGACCTGCTCCTCCAGACGCAGCTGGCGAAGCATGTTCTCGTCCAACCGACCCTGGTAGAGGCGGGAGTAGAACTGACGCTGCCTGGAGTAGGCGCGCTGGTACTCGCCGACGCTCACCTCGAGGCCGCCGATGGTGACGACCGCCTCGTTGGGCGTCCCCTGCTCGGTGGGGTCGAGGGCGGGGACGTACAGGACGATGAAGGCGGCAATGACGAGCCAGAGGAAAACGTAGAGCCACTTCTTGTGGCGGCGCATGTAGCCGAGGGCCATTTCTTCTCCGTAGTCGCGAAGGGTGGATCACCCCCTTTGGGCCGGCGCCTCCCCTCGCAAAGCTTTTGATCTTATGCCCCCGACCTGGGCCCCGCAAGCGGGGTCGGGGGAGGGGCCCGCTCCCCGAGCTTGCTCTGATCTTGCTCTGATCTTGGGCGGCTCCTGGGCGGCTCCTGGGCTGATCTTGGGCTGATCTTGGGCCGGGGCGTGAGTTGGTTTATACTCTTGGGTCCGCGTAAGTCACGCGCAGAGTGGATTTTGGGCCCGATGGAGCCACTGAAGAACGAGCCGTCGCACATCTCCGCAGACCGGATCGAGTGGGTCACAGTGCGCTACTGGACCCTGGTCGTCGCCGGTGTCGCGCTGGCCATCGTCGGAGCCGTGGCGGCGTGGTTCTTCTTCGGACGGGGCCAGCCGGCGCCACCGCCACCACCCCAGTCGATCGAGGCGGGGGCTCACTTCACCGCTATCGAGGGCAGCGTGCAGGTCAAGCGGGCGGGGACGCTGGAGTGGTTCGATGCCACCACCGCTGTGATCCTGCACAGCAACGACCTGGTCCGCACCGGCTCGGGCGCGACCGCGGAGATCGTTTTTGCTGGCGGCGACCAGAT
>CAXMOH010000227.1:0-3402 GCA_964194855.1 uncultured Hyphomicrobium sp. | reverse complement strand
AGAAGAACGGGACGTTCGAGGACGTTGCGCTCATCTCGGGGGTGGCCGTCTCGGAAGACGGCATGGAGCAGGCGGGGATGGGCGTGGACTTCGGCGACTACGACAACGACGGCTGGATCGACATCGTGAAGAGCAACTTCGCCTTCGAGTACAGCAACCTCTACCACAACGACGAGGGCGAGAGCTTCACCGACCAGTCGACGAGAGCAGCGGGGACCGGGCCCCCCTCGCGGCCCCTCGTGTCGTGGGGCACGAAGTTCCTCGACTACGACAACGACGGCTGGAAGGACATCGTCGTGGCCAACGGTCACGTCTACCCTCACCTCATCCCCACCCCGGTCGAAGGCGAGCGATACCACCAGCCCCGCCTCCTCCTGCGGAACCTTGGTGATGGACGCTTCGCAAACGTCACTGCGGACTCGGGACCCGGAATGGGCGAGAAGCTCTCGAGCCGGGGCCTCGCCACCGGCGACCTCGACAACGATGGCGACGTCGACATGGTCATCGTCAACATCGACGGCGCCCCGTCGGTCCTCAGAAACGACGGGGGGAACGCCCACAACTGGCTGACCGTGGCCCTCCGGGGAACGACGAGCAATCGGATGGGCCAGGGGGCCCGCATCACGGCGCGCACCCAGGCCCTCGAGCAGATCGGCGACGCCACCACGGCCGGCAGCATCTTCTCCGCCAGCGACCCTCGCGTGCACTTCGGCCTGGGGGACGCCACGCGAGTGGACTTGGAGATCCGGTGGCCCAGCGGGACGGTCCAGACCCTGAGGAACGTGCCGGCCAATCAGATTCTCGAGGTCGAAGAGGCACAGGGCGTCGCGGGTGGAAGTCCGACCAGCGCCACGCTCACCCGCTCGAAGTGAAGGAGCCGTCGTGACGCTGCCCTGGAGACGCGTTCGCCTCATTCTCGCGACGACGATCGCCTTGACGGCGGCAGCTCGTCCGGGCCTGGCCCAGGTGGACATCACCGCCGTTCCGCCCTCGCCACACTGGCCCGACGCCACCGAAGAAGGCGCGTTGAGGCTGGCTTGTGCCTCGACCATCCCGGAGCTCGGCGAGCACTTCGCCCGGGAGGCTCTGCCCTTTCGGAGCGACCTCCTTCGCGACGAGGGTGGGCGCGTCTGCCACGTTCTCTATCGGCCCACGCTGCCCGGCTTCCGGGCGTCCCCGGACGACGAGCCTCTGAAGGAGATCCTGTTCGACGCGGACGCCCTCCTCTACCTGGCGACGGCGCGGGAGAACCGCGGCGACGTGCTGGGAGCGATGACCGAGGTCCTCGGCAGGATCCCGCGGCGTCTCGACGTCGGGGTCTTCACCCACCGCCTTCACGAGGAGTCGGCCTACGAGAGGGCCACGAAGCTGAGCTTCGGGGACACTCCTCACGGTGTCAGCCTGCTCGACCGGGGTGTCGAGCGCAGCTTCTGGTGGGTCCAGGACTACATGAAGGCAGGGACTTCGAGGGGCGGCGAGACGATCCTTGTCCCGCATCGGATCTTCGAGGGCAATCCCAAGTATGGAGAGCTCTATGAGCCGCTCCTGGAGCAGCTTACAGGCCAGAAAAGAGTGACGCGCTCTCGCCTGACGTGGGAGGGTGGAGATCTCCAGTTCACCCGGGATCCCCGTGACGAGACGAAGCTCGTCCTCTACTACGGCAACTTCGTGAAGCCCTACTGGGGGGAGTCGCTCACCCAGGGCGAGTTCGAGTACGTTCTCTCCCTGGAGTTCGGTGCCGATCGGGCCGTCGACCTGGGAGGGCTGGCGCCTCACGTCGACTACTTCGTGCTCTTCCTGGCCCGCGAGAGAGTGGCCCTGGTCAGCGTAGCCCAATCGGGAGACCTCGACGTCGCCAGAGCGGTCCTGGAGAGGCTGCTCGCCGGCTACGGCGGCCAGGAGCCGCCGACGTTGAGCGAGCTGAAGGAGGCCCTCTCGTCCCCCAACCCGGACCCGCGTGAGGTGGCGCGGCTCATCAACGAGGCTCGGCGCCAGCAGGGCACCTGGAGCTTCGACGTTGACGGTGACCTGTTCGACCGAACGGAGGCCCTCGTCGCCGAGGTGTGCCCCGAACGGGAGGACTGCTTCACGGCTGCGGATCAGGTGCGCCTGGCCGCGGCAGACCCCGCTCTGTTCGAGGAGTGGATCCACGCCGTGCAGCACGCCAGAGACGAGCAGTCGGTCGTGACGGCGCACCTCGACCTGCTCGAGAGTCAGATCGAGCCCATACCCGAGGAGCACCAGGGGCGCACACTGGAGAAGATCGCCGAGCTGGAGGGGATGGGCTTCCGTGTGATCCGGATGCCGGCGTTCCGCGTCAACCTGAGAAAGGAACGCGACTGGCCGGGGATCAGCTACGTGAACGGCCTCGTGGTGGACAAGCAGGTCTTCCTGCCCCAGTTCGGCCTGGGCGATATCGAGGCCGGGATCTTCAGGCTTGTCGACGCCCAGCTCCCGGAGGGCTACTCGATCGTCCCCATCTACGCCCAGCGAGTCCTGATCCGCAACGGCGGACTCCACTGCCTCACCGGCCTCGTCCGCTCACACTAGGACACAGGTTGAACTCTGTCCGGACAGAGTAGCTTGAGAAACCACTTGAGGCCTGGACTCCTATCTTGCCATTCCCTCGCTGCCTCTCTGGCCCAACTCGGTGGCAACAACAGGCCCCAACTCGCTCCAGAAGGAGCTGGCGAAAAGGGATGAGCCATGAAGAAGAAAGGACCCGGCCCCCGGGCTCGAAGCCCGGAAGCAGGGCCCTCGGCGGCCGGCTCGGTTCCGTTCAGGCGAAGGCCGAGCGCAGGACGTCGTAGCTCTTCTGGACGGCCGTGTCCGCGTTCTCCTTGCCCTCCATCTCCCGCGAGACCCAGCCGCGGAAGTTGTGCTTGCGGAGGATGCCCGCGATGCGGTCGTAGTCGAGGTCGAGGGTGTACCAGTTGCCGCCGCCGTAGTAGGTCTTGGCCTGGACGATGACGGCGTGAGGGGCCAGCTTCTCGATCCCCTCGTACGGATCGCCGGCGTAGTTGCCGGTGTCCATGTTGATCCGGAGCCAGGGGTTGTCGACGGCGTTGTAGATCCGGAGCAGGTCGTCGGGGTTCGTAGTGAGGCCCCAGTGGTTCTCCAGGGCGAGGATCACACCGTACTTTTCCGCCGCCGGGAGGCACTTGTTGATGGAGCTGATGCACCAGCGGAAGGCTTCATCGTTGGTGTGGCCCTCGATCGGCGGCTCCTGGCCATTGGCCTTCATCAAGTCGTCGAAGGACGGGATGGTGCCCCACCGGCCAGAGTTGAGCCGCACGCACGAGATCCCCAGCCGGTGGGCCAGCTTGACGCAGTGGATCGTGTGGTCGATGGCGGCCTGGCGCTTGGCCGGATCGGGGTCCACGAAGTCCTGGTGGATCGAGA
>CAXMOH010000226.1:0-5874 GCA_964194855.1 uncultured Hyphomicrobium sp. | reverse complement strand
CGGTCGCCGTAGCCGAGGCGCCGTCCCGCAGCCAAGAGCGCCTCCGCGACGGACGCGGTCGCGCGCAGGTCGTCGGTGAAAAGCAGGTCACGGTCTCCGACCATGTCGCAGACGATGGCCGCCCGTACGGCGGCCGCCCCGTCCTGCGCCACCAACCGCCCCACGAAGGCCAGGCTGCCGTAGAGGCCGTGCCGCGGCCCGGAGCGCCCGAGTGCCTCCTTGCCGTCGAAAAAGGCGAACCGCACCGCGGGCCGCGGCTCCAGCGCGGCCAGTACCCGGGCGCATTCCAGGAGCACGGCCGCGCCCGACGCGCCTTCGTTCGCGCCCAAAAACCCCGTCACGCCCTCCAGCCGCTTGGTGTCGAGATGCGTCGCCAGCAGCACGTAGGACTCCTCCTTCGAGTCGGGGAATCGCGCGTGGAGGTTGCGCAGACGCCGCTCGCCGCCCGGCGTTTGCACGAGGAACTCCTCGACCTCGACGAGCAGGCCCGCCGCCTCGAGGTGTTTGCGGACATAGGCCCGCGCCGACTCCAGCGCGTCCGTGCCGAGGTGGCGCGGTCCAAGCCCGGCCAGCTCCGCCAGGTGCCCGAACGCTCGCTCGGCCGCGAAGGGTGTTTGCGGGTCGAGCGCCGGTCCGGGAGCCGATGGCGACGGCGCGACGGCGGGCGGTTCGGGAGTCACCGGCGTGGTTGCGCCGACGTCGAACAGGCGGCGTATCGGCTCGAAGAGAAGACTGATGATGCGCGGACGCTCCGTCACGATCTCCGCTGCGAGCGTGAGGCCGGGGCGCAACGTCACGGCCTCGGGGCCCGCGCCGCCAGCCCGCTGGACAGCGAGTCGCGCGCGAAAAACGGAAGTGCCTGAGGCCGGATCCACGACGGGTTCAAGGGCGACGCTCTCGAGCCGGGCGCGCAGAATGCCGAAGCGCTCGAAAGGGAAAGCGTCGAGCTTGAGTTTACAGGGCGCGCCCGGCCGCAACGAACCGGCGTCCTTGTTGGCGAAGGTCGCGACGGCCGCGACGAGCGTCGAGGTCGAAATGGAGAACACGTGCCGGTCGGCCTCGACCCGGTCGCCCGGCACGATCGGCGCCGCGTAGCTCACGAGGCCGCTGACCGCAGCGTGCACGACGAGCAGCCCCAGCACGCGCTCGGTAGCCTCGATCTGCGCCTCGACGATGTCGCGCTCGGCTCGCGCGGTCCCTCGGGCCGCACCCAACCGGGCAATCTCGTCGCGGAGGGCGGCCTTCGCGGACGCGAGCCGGCTCACGGCCGCCGCCAACCGCTCGTCGGCCTCCACCGTGATCATGGCGAGCGACTCCTTCGCTTCGCTGAGAGCCGCCTTCGCGGCCGCGACGAGGCCGCGCTTGGCGTCCCGCCCGCCGACCGCGATCTCGTACGACTCGCGGTTGTCGAGGTTCTCCTCGAACAACGTCTTCTGGCGCGCCGCCACCTTCTCGGCCAGGCGGAACTCGGCCTCGGCTGTGGCCAGCGCAGCCTCCTTGCCGGCGAGGCGCGTCCGCGCCAGCTCGAGGCGACCGGGGATGACCGTTCGCCGACGACGCTCCTCTTCCGCCTGCGCATCGCGCGCGAGCCGCCACGCCTCGATCGCCTCGGCCGCCACCGCCTCCGCGATGGGGACGGTCTTGCCGGTCCGGAGTGTCGCCTGGATGGCGGCGATCGTCTCGTCCAGAGTGGTCAGGTTGCGCCGCGCGCGCTCGAGGTCCTTGCGGAGCCGTTCGAGCCGGCCGCGCTCCTCGGCGTCTTCGAGCCTGAGCAGCAGCTGACCGGCGCTCACCTGCTCCCCCTCGCCGGCATACACCTCCGCCACGACACCGGCCGTCGAGAGGCGCACGTCACTGCGCTCGTCCACGGGCACGAGCTGGCCGCGCCCTATGACGACGCGGTCGACGCGCACCAAGACGGTGAACACGCCGACGGCTCCGAGGAGGAACAAAAGCGCCCACAGGAGCAGCCGCCGTCCCCCGGAGGTTACGGCGGGCCGCGCGGGCCGGAAAAGGTGACTGCGCCCGCTCATCCAACCTGCTCCGCGTGAAAGGTGGCGTAGAGCCCACCGCGGGCGAGCAACTCCGCGTGCGTTCCCTGCTCCGTGACCCGCCCGCCGTCCAGGACGAGGATGCGGTCGGCGCGCCGCGCGAAGCCGAGGCGGTGCGCGAGCAGAATGACCGTCTTGCCCGTGCTCGTCTCCTCGAGCACTTTCAAGAGCGCCGCCTCACTCTCCATGTCCAGCGCGCTCGTCGGCTCGTCGAGGATCAGGAGCGCAGGCTGCCCTGCGAGAGCACGAGCGATCGCGAGACGCTGCAGCTCGCCACCGGAAAAGCGGGCGGTGGCGCGCTCGCCGACGAGGGTGCCGTAGCCGTGCGGGCGTGTGTGGATCGCGTCGTGGATCCCGGCCGCCTGCGCGGCCGCGATGATCTCCTCCTGTGTGAGCTCGCGACCCACGGCGATGTTGTCCACGATCGTGCCGGAAAAGAGCTCGATCTTCTGGGGAACGAAGCCGACGCACCGGCGGAGCGACCGGGCCGAAACGTTGCGCAGGTCGTGCCCGTCGATCAGAACCGAGCCGCGCTCCGGCTTGTAGAGCTTCATGAGCAGAAACGCCAGCGTCGTCTTGCCGGCGCCGCTGCGCCCGACGATCGCGATGCGCTCGCCGGGGAGGATCTCGAGGGAAAGGTCCTCGACGACGGGCGACAGATCGCGCTCGTAGCGGAACGTGACCTTGTCGAGACGCACATGGCCTTCGATGGCGCGGAGTTCGAGGAGCCGGTCGGCGGCCGGCTCGTCGGGCGAAGCGTCGAAGACCTGCGTGAGGCGCTCGAGGGCGACGGCGGTGTCTTGGAAGTCCTCCCAGACGCGCAAGAGACGCGTAAGCGGTCCGAGCACCTGCGCAAGCACCATGGCGAAGGCGACGTAGGCACCCATGCTGAGGGTGCCCTCGACCACGTGGCGCGCACCCCAGTAGATTACGACGGCCTGGCCGCACGCACCGATGAGCGTGCCCAGAACCTGCGAGAACGTTGCGAGACGCACGCCACGGAGCTCGGTGTTGAGCATCCGGTCAAAGAGACCCTCGTAACGGCGTCGCTCGGTGTGCTCGGCGGAAGCGCCCTTCACCGTGACCACGGATGAGAGCGATTCGACCAGAGCCGACTGCGTCTCGCTGTGGCGGGCTACGTGCTCACGCTGTATGCGCCGTAGGCGAGGCGTCACGAACCAGGTCAAGAGCGCGAGAAGCGGGATCGGCAGAAGGCCGATGAGGGCGAGCTTCACGTCGTAGAAGAGCAACACGACGAGGTAGACAGCGCCCAGCGCGACGTCGAGGATGGCGCCCGTCGCGACCGTCGTCAAGAAGTGGCGCACCTTCTCGTTGTCCGCGAAGCGGAGGAGCAGGTCGCCGACCTTGCGCGAGGCGAAAAACTGGAGCGGCAGCCGGAAGAGCCGGTTGTGGAGGTCGCTGACGAGCGCTTGGTCGGCGGCGCGGACGACGTCATAGAGCAGCAGTGTCCGCAGGGCGCTGATCAGCGCGGTGAAGACCGCGGCGCCGACCATCGCCCCGAGCAGCGCGTAGAGGAGTGGGACCTCGCCGTGGACGAAGACCCGATCGATGACTGTCTGCGTCGTGAACGGGATGACAAGGCCCAGTAGCTGGAGCGCGCCGGCCGCAATCAACACCTGAACAATGGCGCCACGGTGCGGCCGCAAGTAGGGCAGAAAGCGCGAGAGACCGCGCGGTCGATCCACTTTCTCCTGTGGCGGTGCGGCGGCGGGGCGCAACAGGAGCAGCGTGCCTTCCCAGTCCTCGAGAAAAGTCTTGAGCTTGAGCCGCTGCAGGCCGCGAGCCGGATCTGCGACGACGACGTGCCGGCCGCTGACCGCGTAGACCACCACGAAGTGGTTCGTCCCGACGTGGGCGATGGCGGGCAGGCGTACGCTCTTGAGGTCTTCGATGCCCTCGGCGGCGACGCCGCGCGCCAGGAAATCGATGTCCTCCGCGGCTGCCGCCAGCGAGAAGAGCGAGCAGCCCTGTCCGGAGACAGAAGCGAGCTCGCGCAATCGTGCGTGCTTGACGTCCCGGCCGTAAAAATCCGCCACCATCCCGAGACACGCGGGGCCGCAGTCCGGCGCCTCGGGTTGGTAGCGCACCGGGTAGCGCCTCAGCGCGCGACGCAGCGCGCGGCCGACCAGTGTCCCGGGGGGCTTGAGAAGCTCTTCGTCCAGGGCCCCGTCGCCCTCCTCGTCGTCGACCCGCGGCCGTGCGAGTGTGGGACGTGCGCTGCGCCCGTGGTGCGCGAGCGCCGCGACGAGAGAGCTGAAGAGCTGCCGCAGACCGGGCTCGACGCCCGACGAGCGGAGGACGAGCCGGCGTCCCGCTTCGAGCGCACGGATGTCGGCTGGCTCCGGAGCCCCCAGGGCCAGGCCCGCCTCGCCGAAGTAGTCGCCGGCTCGGAGCAGCTGGGGCGAGTCGTCGGTGCCGCCGGACTCCCGGCGCGCCCGGCCGCTGAGGAGCAGCGAGAACCCGTCGGCGAGCTTGCCCTTGCGCGCTAGGAAGTCGCCTTCCTCGAAGTCGCAGCGGTCGAGACCGCGAACGAGCGACCGGACAGCGTCGGCGTCCGGAGCGACCTGCAGCGCACCCAGCTCGCGGAGGAACGCCCGGACCGCCTCCTCGCGCAGCGCTTCGAGCAAACGGCGCGCCTCGGGGGCGTGCAAGGGACTGGGCGAGAGGCTCAATACGGACAGCGGTGTCTCGGCCTCGATGCCGGGTCCCACAACCTCCGCGTCCGGGTCCAGCAGACGCTCGAGAAAGCAGAGGCTGCCGCGCGTCACCGGGGGGAAGCCGCCGCTCGCCAGAAAGCGCCCGGCTCCGTCGAGCACAAGCAGCGCGCCCGCCGACGGGTCTACGCGCTCGCCGCGCGCGAGGCGCCTCGTCTCGGCGCGCGCAACGATCTGAGAGCAGGTCTCCCAGCCGAGGACCCGCAACACAGGATCGGCAACGAGGAGTTCGGCAGCCTGCTTACGGTCGAAGATTTGGCCCACACTGTCACGGTTCGCCGCCAATCGGCGATACTCCGGATGATTCTAGGCGCTTGGCCGTTTGGTCCGCAAGGTGGACCGCCCGGGGACGCCGTACCCCTGGCGCGAGCCCCGGGCTAAGCTCCGCGCCGTTTCATCGAAAGATCAGAGGCCTCGTCGATCCTGTCGGCGAACTGAGGTTCGAGGCCCCGAGGCTCGGGATCCCCCCAGGCGTCGGGGCCACTTTTCTTGAGGACGGTCCGGGCCCAGGTGGACAACGGCACCGAAGTCACCTGCAACCACTTCGACTTCTAGGCGTTAGGGACAGCGGCCGCACAACTCGTTGGGCTATCGTGCCCCGGCACGGTGGGCGCGGTTGCCTCCCGATCCCGGCTCCGCTCACTTGAAGAATCCCATTGTGGGCTCTCGCCGGCTCCGTTATGTTCGCGTGTCTCAAGGCAACCGCGTTGGTTGCCTTGACTCGTATTTCAAAGTCTGGGAGTGTGAAGATGAAGAACCTGAGTGACGAGCAATCCAAGAAAGTGCGTGGGGGTTCTGGAAGAGATCTAGGCGACCCCGGTGCCGGCGCTGGAACAAACGCGTGGGGCTTCGGCACGCCCTTCAATCCGTCGGAGAATGAAAACGCTGGCCTTGCCAAGAACTTTATCCCCGGTATGTTTGTCCCCGGTAATAGCGCCATCACTGTGTTCACCCCCGTGAAAATCTAGCGCTCGTGAAGAATACTCGAGCCCGGCGGCTGCTGGGCTCGAGTACTCTCGTGGTTTCTTTGGCTGTAGCGCGAGAACCCGCCTCGGTGGCGGGTTTTTTGTCATTCGAGCCGTGCGGTG
>CAXMOH010000225.1:0-7502 GCA_964194855.1 uncultured Hyphomicrobium sp. | reverse complement strand
TCGCCGGGCCGCCGGCCATCGATCCGTCCCGGACGGAGCTGCCCCAGGAGTGGAGGACGCTCCCGGCATTCCTCATGGACGCGGAGGGGGAGCTCTCCTTGAAGACCGTGCGCCGGGGCCAGCCCGACGCCGCGCCCGATGCGCTCTCGCTCTCTCGCCAGCTCTGGCTCGACCCTGCCGGTGGGCACGCCAGCGTCCGCGACTCTTTCGGCGGAGCGCTCAACGCCACGACACGCCTCGATCTCCTCGACCCGGGGACGCTGGGCCGCGTGGCCGTGGACGGCCAGGACCAGCTCGTCACCGCCAACCCCGAGAACGAGAGATCGGGGGTCGAGCTGAGGCGCTCGGCTCTGCGGCTCGAGGCCGACTCGCGGCTCGCTCTGGGTGGCGCCCTGCCGGCCGTCGGGTGGTCGACCGGCGTCGAGTCGCTGGCGACGACACTGCATCTTCCGCCGGGGTGGACGATCCTCGGGTCGAGCGGCGTCGACACCCTGCGGGGGACGTGGACCGCGCGGTGGACGCTCCTTGGCTTCTTCTTTGTCCTGCTCGTGGCGTTCGGGGCGTACCGGCTGTTCGGGACCCGGCAGGCCGTGCTGGCCGTGGCGACCCTGGTGCTGACCTACGGCGAATCCGGCGCGCCGTTCTACGTCTGGCTGAGCCTCCTCGCCGCGATCGCGCTCCGGCGGGTCGCCCCCGAGGGCAAGCTGGGCAGCCTGGGACGCATCTGGTTCCTCACCAGCGCGGTGGTGCTCGTTCTCATCCTCGTTCCGTTCGCACGCGACCAGGTGCGCAGCGCCCTCTTCCCGCAGGTCGGGGGTCGGGGCGTACAGTACGGCGATGCCGTGAGCGGAGGGTTTCAGCGTGGCGTGGCGGGCACTCTGGCCAGGGCCGAGATGGCGGACGTGAGCAACATGCCGGCCGCCCAGTCTCCTCAGGCCCCGGTCCCTTCCGACGTCTTCGAGGCCGAGCCGGCGACGGAGGAGGACGCCGTTGCGACCAAGCGGCCGGGCCGGATGCGAGAGGGCAAGGTGTCTTCGCTCTCGAAGCGCTATTCCTACAACGTGGCGCTCGAGCAGGACCCGAAAGCGGTCCTCCAGACCGGGCCCGGTGTCCCGACGTGGTCGTGGAACGCCTACTCGCTTCGGTGGACAGGGCCCGTGGGCGAAGACCACACGATGCGCCTCTTCCTGGCCTCTCCCACTCTCAATCGGGTACTGACGCTCCTGCGGCTCGGGCTGCTCGCGCTCCTGGGGATCGTCTTCGTGACAGGGCGCTGGCCGGGACTCCCCCGCCCTGGTGCTTTGGCGTCCAGCTCTGCAGCCGCGGTCCTCGGGTCGCTCCTGCTCCTCGCCTCACCCGGGGCCGCCTCGGCCGAAGAGCCGCCCACGCCCGATCGGCAATTGCTCCAGGAGCTGAAGACGCGGCTGACCCGCCCGGAGCCGTGTGAGCCCCAATGCGTGACGACGCCGAGCTTGCAGCTGCGCCTCGGCGGAGGCCGGCTCGAGGTGCGCGCGGAGGTGCACGCGGCGGCGAAGGGGTCGTGGGCGGTGCCCGGTCCCGTGGCGAGCTGGGCGGCTTCGGAGGTGAGCGTCGACGGCGCGCCGACCACGGCACTGAGGCTCCTGGGCAACGGCTTTCTCCACGTGCGGCTGTCGCCGGGCGTGCATCGGATCGTGGTCTCCGGCCCGGTGCCTCCCGGAGACAGCTTCACCCTTCAGTTCGCCAGGCCTCCCCACCGTGCCCGCGCCATCGCGCCGGGATGGGACGTGAGCGGGCTGCGGGTGGATGGGCCTCCCGAGGCGTCGATCTTGATCTCCCGGCTCCTTGCGGCCCGCACCGGCGGCGGCGCCGTCGAGGGGCGCTACGAGCCGTGGCTCGAGGTGACGCGGACGCTGGGCTTCGGCGTGACGTGGACGGTGCAGACGCGAGTGCGTCGCGTGACGCCCATGGGGACACCGGTGGCGCTTCGCGTGCCGCTTCTGCCCGGCGAAGCGCCGACCCAGCAGCACCTGGTCGTCGAGGACGGCGAGGTGGCGGTGAGCCTCGGCCGCGATCAGATGGAGACCGTCTGGAGCTCGACCCTGGAGCAGGCGCCGGAGCTGGCCCTCGAGGCCGCGACCGGCCGGCCCTGGTCGGAGGTCTGGCGATTGCAGTGCAGCGCCGTCTGGTCGTGCGTGGCCGAGGGCCTCCCGCCGATCACCCGGATCGGCAACGGCGTCTTCGAGCCCGAGTATCGCCCCTGGCCGGGCGAGTCCCTCCAGGTCTCCCTCGCCCACCCCTCCGGCGTCGAGGGCCAGACGCTCACCCTCGACTCCGTGCGTCTCGAGGCCAACCCGGGCACCCGGCTCGAGCGCGTGGTCCTCCGAGTTCAGGCGCGGAGCAGCCGCGAGCAGCCGTTGCTCCTCCAGCTGCCCGAGGCCGCCGAAGTGCAACGGGTGACTCTTGACGGCGCGGAGCGACCTCTTCGTCCCGAGGGCGGCGAGCTGCGGGTCACCGTGCCCGCGGGATCCCACAACGTGGAGGTGCGCTGGCAGCAGCCGCGCAGCATGGCGACCTTCTACTCCATCCCCCGCGTCGGCCTGCCGGGGCCCGCGGTGAACGTCACCCAACAGCTCGCCCTCGCCCCGTCTCGATGGCTGCTGCTGACCTGGGGACCGGCGTGGGGACCGGCCGTTCTCTTCTGGCCGTACTTCCTCTTCCTCCTCGCCGTGGCCTTCGCTCTCGGGCGGCTCCGTTGGAGTCCGCTCTCGAGCGTGCAGTGGGCGCTCCTCGGCCTGGGGCTGAGCCAGATCGGGGCCTTCGGTGCGTTGGTCGTGGCCGCCTTCGTCTTCGCCCTCGCCGTGCGCCGGGACAGACAGCCCGGGGCCGCCCTCTCTTTCGACCTCATGCAGCTCGGGCTCGTGGTGTGGGCGTTCGTGAGCCTCGTCTTCCTCTACTCGGCGATCCACACGGGGCTGCTCTTCCCGCCGGACATGCAGGTGGGCGGCAACGGCAGCACCGACACGTCTCTCATCTGGTACGCCGACAGGGTGGTGGACGCGACGCCGGCAGCAGGCGTGCTCAGCCTGCCGTTGTGGCTCTATCGGGTGGGGATGCTCGTGTGGGCTCTCTGGCTGGCCGCGAGTCTCGTCCGCGCCATCGGCTGGGGCTGGCGCTCGTTCGGTGAGGGTGGCCTGTGGCAGCGCATCGCGATACGCCGCCCGACTCCGAAAGACAAGGCCGAGCCGACCCACACGGAGGCCGAACCGTCCGCATCTGGAAGCGACGAAGAGGACTCGCCGCCGACCCTGGACTAGCCGCCGTCTTCGCTGCGCGCCTCGAGGTCGGGAACGGGCGGCAGGTTGATGACGTGGCTGGGGAGCACCGAGACGATGTAGTGGACCACCTCTCGCTGTGAGAGCACGCCGACGAGGGTGCCGGTCTCGTCCACCACAGGCACGTTTCTGTAGCCTCCCACCACCATGCGGTTGAGGGCGAAGGCTATCCCGTCGTCCAGGCCGAGGGTCTCGGGATCTGGGGTCATGACCTCCTCGATCGCCCGATCGAGATCGATGCCGGCGGCGACGACACGTCGCATGAGGTCGCGCTCCGTGAAGATGCCCACGGGCTTCCCCTCGCGCTCCACCAGGATCGCGTTGAGCTTCTCGTCCAGCATCAGCTGGACGGCGGCGCGGATCGTGCCCATCTCGTGAAGCGTGGCCGCGGGCTTGGGCTTCAGCTCGCGAATCGTTGCCTCCAGGATGGCCGCGCCGAGGCTCTCCTCTTCTTTCTCGAGGCGACCGGGCTCCTCGTCCTCGTAGGCCTCGTCGAATTCGCTCGTGCCCATAGAGTTCTCCCCTGGCGCGGAAGGTCCGTATCGGTTCTTCAGGCGGTTGGCGTATCTTACGCCGGGCAGGTCGGGTGAGGGAAGGCCCTCGTCAAATCCCTCAGTGGTGGGTGCGCATGTACTCGATGCCGGAAGCCAGGGTGGTGCGCCAGGCCTCCTCGATCTCGGAGGAATGCTTCGGGTCGTGGCGCTTCACCGTCTCCAGCAATGCGTCGAGCCAGACATCGTACAGCTCGGGACGAATGTCCAGACCTTTGTGGCCGTGTTTCTCGGCAAGCCCCGGCAGGGAGTAGCGCGCGGGGCTGTCCTTGCCCCCCTGTGCGGCGACCGCGAGGACGAAGAGCGAGTCCTGGAGCATCAGAGCCTGGCGCTTCATGTCCGTGTTCTTGAACTTCTCCTTGACCTCGTCCGACGCGCCGATGAAGAGCTCGTAGAAGGACTCGAAGAAGGCCGGGTTCATCAGGCAGCGCTTCAGGCTGGACCTGAAGGTGGCGATGTTGTCCTGGGACATGGCGCCCCAATGATAGCGCCTACTGGTCGGTGTCGGGGGCCTCGTCTGTGGAGCCGAGGTGCGAGCGCTCGGCGTCTTCCAGGGTTCGCGTCCTCTCGTGGGCCTCTCGCGACTCTCTCCGGCGCTTTTCTCTCGACTCGCTCCTGCTCTCGCGCTCCAGGACGCGCTCGCGTCTCCGAAGCTCGGTGCGGGACCTGTGGAGGCCGCGTGTCGCCTCTCGTGCCGCCTCCCGGGCCACCCGGGCGAGCTCTCGCATCTCCGGGAGCGACTCTCGAATCTTCTCTCGCATCTCGTGCCGCGTCTGCCTGAGCGTCTTGGTGATCTCGGAAAGGCTTTCCCGCTCGAGCTCGCGCCGCATCTGCTTCATCTCTCGCTCGAGGTTCTCCATGTCCG
The DNA here is from genome assembly GCA_964194855.1 of uncultured Hyphomicrobium sp. Classification (GTDB taxonomy): domain Bacteria; phylum Acidobacteriota; class Vicinamibacteria; order Fen-336; family Fen-336; genus JAJDNS01. The sequence goes on along the minus strand of CAXMOH010000225.1, from coordinate 2,772 downwards.
GCTGGTGCTCCTTCACGACCTCTTCGGTCAGACGCCGGATCTCGTTTCGCTCTTCGGCGGTGAGCCTGATGGTCACGGCGATCTCCCGGGCTCGCTCCTGCAACTCCCTGAGCTCCGCCTCGGGCACACGGAAAGCGCTCACGGCTTTCTGGATCGCCTCTTGTGCTTCAGTGAGATTCGCGCGAGCCTCGTCCATCTCCCGACCGGTGCTTTCGGAGGCCTCCGTCCCGTGTCCGGCCAGGTTCGCCTCGGCGACCGCACGGGCAGCGGTCTCGACCCGCTCGGCGAGCACCTCGAGCTCTCTCTCGTCCGGCAGATTCGCCGTCACCAACGCTTCGATCGCTTCTCCGATCTCTTCCAGCTGCGCGCCGTTCACATCGGCCCGCTGCTCGATCTCGCGCGTCAACTCCTCGAGCCGACGCTCAGCCGCCGTGTCAGAACGCTCCTCGGGCTCCGGAGGGTCCGGAGGCTCTGGCGCCTCGGGAGGTTCCGGTGCCTCAGGAGATTCCGGCGGCTCGGGCGGTTGCGGCGCCTCCGTCGCTTCCAGCGGCTCGGCAACGGGGCTACCGGACACGACGGGCGTGAGAAAGGCCGTCGCCAGGACGGCTAGCGCCGCCAGCGGCAGCAGAAAACGACCAGGACGTTCGAGTGAGCGCATCGGATCCATGAGTCTCTCCACGCGATGCCCCAGCCGGCTTCGGGAGCTCAACGCTCCCGCGGCGGCTGCGGGCGGGGCAAGGGGTTCGGCCATCGTCCACGCGGCCACGTCAACGAGCGATCGGGCGAGTCCGAGGGGACGACCGGAAGCGGCGACGGCGAGGTCGTCGCTCAGGCACTCGGCCAGGTCCTGCAAGCGACGGCGGGCCCAGGTGTTGAGCGGCTGCAGCGGCGCCACCGCCTCGATCCCCCGCGCCACGAGAATCCACGCGGGATCGCGCCGCGCCACATGGGCGAGCTCGTGGGCACACACGGCCACCTGCTGGTCGGCTTCGAGCTCTTCGAGGGCCCGGGTCGGAAGACAGACCTCCGGACGGAAGACGCCGGTGGCCAGGGGCACTTCGAGACGCGGTGCGGTACTCAGCGGCACCCGGCGTCGCAGCCCGAGGCCGACCGCCACGGCGGCCACCCGCGCCGTGAGGCCCGCTTCCTGCACCGGCTGACGCTGGCGCAACAGCCGGCGAAGGCCCACCGCGGCCGCCGCCAACCGGCCCAACGCGAACAGCGCCGCGGCGATCCAGAGACCACCGAGGAGCGGCCTCCACCCGGCCAGGGACGGGAGCTCCCAGCGGCGAGTGGTGGAGGAGGATCTGGTGCCCGCGTCGAACTGATCGAGAACGACCGGCACGGGACCAAAGATCAAGCCGCTCCTGGGTGCCAGTTGCTCCGAGGCCGTCACGGGCAGCGGGTCTTCGGGCAACGTGAGGACGCCACCCATCGGCTGGATCCCGAGCCCGAGCTGAAGGCTCGCGGTGAGGAGGCCTCCCACGAGGGCCGCCCGAAGCGTCGCCTCCTGAAGACCCAGCCGGCGCTCGCGAAGGATGAGTCGGAGCAGCGCGGCACCGCCCAGGAGAAGCGTGCTGTGAAGCAGATACGTGAGCAGCCAGACGACCAGGGGCTCCATCACGACCGTCCTCGCCTCGGTCCGCCGCCGCCCACCTTTCGGCGCAGGGCAGCCAGGTCGTCCGCTTCGATCTCGTGCTTCGACACGAGGTGAGCCACCAGCGCCTTGGCGTCTCCGTCGAAGAGCCTCTGCACCAGCTCGCCAACCATGGACTGGCGGATCTCGTCCTCCGTCACGGTGGGCCGGTACACGAACTGCCGGCCCTCCGAGCGGTGCGCGACGACACCCTTGTCCTCCATCTTGCGGAGCATCGTGGCAATGGTCGTCAGCGCCAGCCCCCGCTCGGAGTGCAGCGCCTCGTGGACCGCGGCCGTGGTGGCTTCTCCGCCCTCCCAGAGAACCGACATGATGGCGTGCTGCAGGTCCCCCAGGCTCTGACGTGGCATCGGGCTCCTCTCTCTCTTGAACTACTACGGTAGAACTACCACGGTAGTTCCGTCAAATCTCTTTTTCGGGTCACTCTCCTGTAGACGGTTGCCAGGCCGATCGGGTTGCAGGGCAGACAGCCTCGCGGCACCTTCCCTGCTCTTGTTTTTCTTTCGGGCTCGGGGCCGGGCCGGTGATACTCTCCCCTGCAACAGGCTTCAAGAGAACCACTCGACGGTTCCCCTCCCCCAGGGGCGGGCCAACCGGACGGGGACTTCGGCACGGGGAGCGCGCGTGAACTGCCCATCCTGCTCGAGTCCGGTCGCGGAGAAGAGCCGCTTCTGCGCGTCCTGCGGAGGCGTGCTCGTCGAGCCTTCGGCATTGGAGACCGAGATGCGGGCGTCCGGCCCGCCGGCGGTCCCGGCGGCGGTCGGATCTCTTCGGGGCCGCCTGGACCCGGGTCAGGTGCTCGCCAGTCGCTACCGCATCGTGGAGCTTGTCGGGACGGGGGGCATGGGCGCGGTCTACCACGCCGACGACCTCACCCTGGGCCAGCCGGTCGCCCTCAAGCTGCTCCCCGCCGAGGTCTCCGCCAACCCGGACATGCTCGAGCGATTCCGGCGCGAGGTGCGCCTGGCGCGGCAGATCACCCATCCCAACGTGTGCCGCGTGTACGACATCGGCGAGAGCGACGGCCTTCACTTCCTGTCGATGGAGTTCATACGTGGAGAGGACCTGCGGGGTCTGCTGCGGCGCATCGGTCGCCTCCCCCCGGACAAGGCTGT
>CAXMOH010000224.1:0-6112 GCA_964194855.1 uncultured Hyphomicrobium sp. | reverse complement strand
GGAGCACGCCCCGTTCGTGGGCGAACGCCAGTGCCCCGGACACCTTGCAGCCGATCGACAACGTCCTCTCGACGGAGAGCGCACCTTCGCTCGACAGCACGCCGGCCAGGTCCGGACCGTGGACATACTCCATCGTCACGTACTTGCGACCGTGGGCTTCGCCCAGGTGATAGGTCCGGACGATGTTTGGATGAGTCAGATCTCTCGAGAGCAGCACCTCCCTGCGAAGCCTCTCGAGGACCTCGTCGTCGTCCTGCGAGTGGCTCGAGTTCAGAAGCTTGACCGCGATGATCGTCTGCAGGAGGGTGTCTCGAGCCTCGTAGACTTCGCCGGAGACTCCGCTACCGACGAGCGCCAGCAAGTCGTAACGGTCGTCTACCCGGCCGAGTCCCCCGGCATCGGTGGCTGGCCGGGCTCCGGCGACAAGGGCGAAGGGAGGCCCGGTGCGGTTTCGCTCTGGAGGCGGAGAAGCGGCGAGCGCTCGGTACCAGCTCCTGAAGAAGTAGTTGGCGAGGACGTAGCCCTTGCTCGAGGTCCGGGAGAGGAAGCCGAGCTGCTCGAGTCGCTGCAGGCTTCGGCTCACCGCGGTAGATTCCGAGGCCACACGCTCGTTGATCAAGGCCGTGGTGGTCGCGCTGTCTTCTTCGTCGACGATGCGGACGATGTCGCGCTCGATGGGGCTCAGCATATCGAAGTCGATGGAGAAGAAGTTCGTGACCATCTCGTCGTTGGCGATCTCTTCGATCGCCTGATCGAGGTCACCGGTGGCCCGGAATCGTTCGCCCACCAGCTGAAGAAGGTAGGGGTGGTTGTTGCAGCGTTCTCGAATGAGCTCCACGGACCGCTCCTCGAGCTGCGGTCTCGAATCGTCGGGAAGCCTCGACTGACGGACGAGGGAGCGAGCCTCCTCGTCGTCGAGCCCCGACACGTAGAGCGGCGGGGTGAAGCCGTGGAGGAAGGGCGAGGTGCTCGTCTCCTCGTGTGCAAGCTCCCAAAGTTTGAGATTGGACGCCAGGACGGTCCGGATGTTCTCGGCCGACTGCAGGGCGCGGCGCAGCCGACGCAGGAAACGAGGGTCTCTCTGGTTGATGGTGATGAGCTCCTCGACCTCGTCGCACAGCAGGAGCAGCCTCAGGTTCCGTGCCTTCAGCTCCCGGCGAAGGCGCCCCAGGGCGTCGAACAGGTCTTCCCCCTTCAGCTGCTCGGGGGTGATTCCCAGGGCGTCCAGACGCTCGAAGGCGTCGAGGAGCGAGTCACCGAAGCTTTCCACGAGGTCCTGGGGCTCGTCGGAGCCCTGCAGGTCCCAGAAGAGAGGAAAGTAGCGAAGCTCTTCCGAGTCGAGAGCCAGAAACTCCAGCTGCTTCAGAACGGAGGTCTTGCCGACCCGTCGGGTCCCCAGCAGCCACAGGCAGTTGCGGTTGCCGCGCAGGATCTCTTCCAGCAGCTCCCCACGCCCGTAGAAGCTCTGGCCACGAACCCACTGGCCGACCACGTAGGGGGTGAGGGGCATGCTGCTCAGGCGTTGTCGCGCTGGCCGGCGATCTCGACATCCCGCATGGTGAAGCGGTTTCGCCCTTCCTGGTGAAGGTGGTCGACGATCTCGGAGCAGAGACGCTGAATCAAGTAGGGCTTGCGGCCGGTTCGCCTGAGGATCTCCTCTTGGACACCGTCGTCGAACGAGAAGACGTCTCGGACCGGGGCTTCGACGAGGCTGGCGGCCGCCGTGGAGTCCAGGGGCTCGATCTCGACCTCCTGGAAGAAGTTGTACCACGGGCTTCCCTCGCGTTCCCAGTGCTTGCGGATCCCGACCCCGGAGACGACGGAGACCAGGCTTTCGGCAAAGGAGCGCATGAACAGGCTCCGCAGCTTCTGGTTGACACGTGGGTCGTAGGAGTTCAGCTCGTCCACTTCGTCGATGAGGAGTACGAGCTTGACCTTCTTGCGGGTCCTCTTCTCGAGGGCTCCGATGACCCGCTGAATGTCCCTGACGAGCGAGCGATGTCCGTAGCCGTCGTCGTCGGGCAATGGGCTCTTCTGAATGTCGCCGAGAAGGGGCGCCAGCTCTTGAAAGATCTCCTCCGCCAGGGTGGCGAAGAACCGGTCTTCCGTGGTGCCCTGGAGATCGATGAAGACCGGGTGGAACTCGTGGTGGGGATCGTCCAGGTTCGTCAGGCGCCTTTTGAGTCGATGCTGGAACGACGTCTTGCCGATTCGCCTCTCGCCGTACAGCATGATGCTGTTGTTCTGGAGCCTCCGCAGAACGTAGTCCAAAAGCTCCTCACGGCCGTAGTACCGCTCCGCCTCCAGGACCGGCGCCCCGGCGATGTAGGGGTTGAAGCGCCGCCTCAGGAGGCGTCGGCGGCGATGCGAGCGCCGGGCGAGAAGCGCCAGCCCGACGCAGGCGAGCAGCGCAGCGAGTGAGGCGAAGAAGCGGCCGGACCAGAGGAAGGGAGCGACGTACTCGACCGAGTACTCCTCCCCCACGACCGCTCCTCCCCGCTCCAGCGCCTTGACCCCGATTGTGGTGACGCCGGGCTCCAGGCGATGGGTGGAGCGAAACTCGGTGATCCAGAGGCCCTGGAACTCCCTTGCCTGAACACTGGCCGTTCCATCGGGCTGGCCTCGTTGTTCGAAGACGAGCTCGACGGGCGAGTCGTTGTAGACGGTACCCGTGAGAGTGAAGACCCGGCTGGTCACGATCTGTAGCCGGCCCTCCCCGGGGCGGTCCTCGCGAAGGTCGTTGAACAGGATCGCCGGCGCAGAGCTGTTGGCGCCCAGCAACCGGTTGCTCAGAGAGGAGTACCCCTCGGTCAGGTACCCGAGGGCGTCGGCATTGGCCGGCTCCAGCGCCAGGACCCGATTCGCCTTGCGAAGAGCCTGCTCGTGAGCACCGGTGTCGAGCAGCTCCCTGGTTTCGACGAGCAGACGGCGAATGGTCGCGCTCCGTGCTTCCGCCTCCCCCGCCTGCCGTGCGCGGACGATGCGCTCCTGGAGCGTGTGCGCACGGGAGTTGCCCGGATCGAGGGCGAAGACCGACTGCAGCTGCCGCAGCGACTCGCCAAGCTCTCCCGCTGCCTCGAGCTTCCCGGCGCGAGAGAGAGCCTCATCGACCAGTCGGCGGCGTTCGTCGCTGTTCCCTTGCTCCAGAATCCCGGCGTGGATCGCTTCCCGGGCTCGTTCGAGCAATGCGGCCACATCGGGCTGGTTCCTGAGCTCGAAGGCTTCGCTCAGCGTGGCCGCCGCGGATCGAGCGGCGCCGGAGGCGAGCTCCGCTCGACCGCGAGCCACGAGTGCAGTGAATCGTTGCTCCTCTTCCTGGGCCCGTTCCTGCTTGGCCAGAGCGCCGAGGAGACGCTCTCTGGCGGAGCTCGCCTGGGGATGATCCGGAGCCACCGCAAGGGCTCGGTCCAGAGCACTCAAGGCATCCTCGAGGCGGCCCTCCTCCTCGAGTCGTTGGGCGGTCGCCAGGTTGTCGGATACGAGCTGCTGGACGAGTTGGCTTCTCCCTGCCGCCGCCGTCCGTTTGTCTCGTTGGATGCGGTCGCGGTGTGTCTGCAGCTGCTCGGAAGCCGTCTCCGAGAGGGCAATCTGCGCCTGGCGTTCCTCCGTCTCGAACGCCTGGAGTGCGGCGTCGGGTTGCCCCAGGTGGTAGTAGGCGATTCCGAGCTGCAGGAACGGGAAGTACTCGACGTAGCGCATCCCGTACGTGCGCGCCTGCGCGCTCGACCTCGGGTTCTCCTTCAGCGCCTCGTTGATATAGCGGACGGCTTCGTTCCAGTCTTCTCTTTCGACGGCCTCCAGCCCCTTGTGGTAGGAGTCGTACCAGGTCTTGGCTTGCAGCGGGACGGGGAGCAATAGAAGCAGGGTCAGGCTCGCCCCGAGGAGCCCTCCGTTTCGCGATGGGCGGACGGATGCGGCGGGGCCCGGGCGGCGGGCATGCGCAGAGGGCCCGTCGAACCCCCACACGGTTCGCATCAGAACCGGTAGACGATGGAAGCGGACGCCTGGAACGCCGAGTCGGACACGTCGACCCCAAAGTCCAGCTGGACCTTTCGAAACACGAGACCCACCCCTGTGGCCACGTGGATCTCGTTGCTTCCACCGGTGAAGATCGCGCGCTCGAAATCGTCCGCCTCCTGGCCAGAACCAAGGCCGTGGGCAGGGTCTCGCCAGCCGCCGACTCGCAGCGCGAAGATCGGCGTGGTCCTGGCGAAGACGTACTCGACTCCCAGGTGGATCTCGTTGCCGTCGGGAATGTCGATCTGGCCGGCGTCGAAGACGTGAGCATCAAGACTGTCCGTGATGTTCGAGTAGAAGACTCGGTCCCACTCGAAGCTGACGGTCAGAGCCCCACCCTTCGAGCGGAAGGCCGCACCTAGCGCGAAGACATCCGGCATGCGAAGCACCGAGCTGGCGTCGAGCTCAACCGTGCCCGCAGGCACCTCGTCGTTGGCCGGTCCCACGACCTCGGTGATCCGGATCGCCAGCCTCGGCCCCTGACGATAGACACCACCCACAGAGAACTGGTCAGAGAGACGGACCAGGAATCCGCCGTTCAGGGTGACCGCCGTGCTCGGACCTCCCAGGTCGTAACGGGTGTCGAGCAGATCGGGAGTGAAGGGGTTGGGATCGAAGAACCCTTCCTCTCGACGTGCGAACTCCTCCGACACCGAGTCCATGACCGCACGGTGGTACACCACCCCGAGGCCGAGGCTCAGGTGCTCCGTCATCTCATAGCCCCCGGACAGGCCATAGTTCGTCACACGGAAGCTGCTCTCCGCGCGAACGTCTTCGGATCGCTCCAGCTCGTCGTCTACGAGGCCGAAGAGGCCGTCGACCTGGGTGGCGAGGCGGAAGTTGGCCCACACGTGTCCATATGCCGCCAGCGACCACTTCTCCCCGGCGTAGACGCCGGACACAAACGAGAGGCCGGCGAGGCTACTGGACGACGACTCGAAGTCGAGTCCCTGGATCGTATCGAGGCCCAGTCCGGTCGGTACTCCCGAAACTCGTCCACCGGTGACAAAGGGCGTGTCGTAGGACCAGAACCGCCCCTCGGTCGAGATCTCGGGCTCCAGCAGCTGAGTGAGACCGGCTGGATTGGCGAATGCCGCCGTGGCGTCGTCGGCGATGGCCGTGAAGGCACCGCCCAGCCCCATGCTCCGGGCGCCGGGATTCGAGAAGCTGAACTCGAACGTGACAGGGCCTTCCTGACCCAGCGCGGGTGCCGCAAGCAGCCCCAGGACCACGGCCAGAAAATGGCGATTCGGGCGAAGTACCGCCTGCTTCTTGCTCACCGTGGCAGGGCCGTACGCGTCGGTACCCCCCGTGCTCGGCCCAGATCCGGACAGCCGCCGCTCCATGCTGGCAGCAAGTGCAAGGGGCGTGCCGACTGCGGCAGCGGCCCGCCGTCGGGCGGGTCTCGCGTGCCCCGAATGCGAGGGGCCTACCCCACCCGACGATTCGCGGATGGGGCGGGGCTTGGCTTCCCAGGCTTCGATGGTGAGCAGATCGTCCGCCCCTCAGACGCCATGTCGCCGTGGAACACTACGAGGTCGATCGAGGGCCCGGAATCGCCGGGAGCCGTCCGTCTCGACGCGCGACGAAGTTCGGCGACATGATCTCCACCCCGGCCTCGTGGAAGCGATCCAGGGTGTGGGCGTGAAGCTCGGACGTGACGGCCGCGAGTCGATGGGGCTGCCGGGTCGGGACGTTGAGCTCGTATGCCACCGCGAAGTCTCCGAGTTCCTTCTGGTGGACGAAGGGCTCGGGGTCGTCTGCCGCTCCTTCGGTCTCACGCGCCGCTTGAAGGAGCAGCCCGTGCACCGTTCGACCATCGATCGAACTCGTCGGGTCAGCGCGAAGATGACGCGGATCGCGACGAACGCGACGAGAGCCACGCGAGGGCCGCGGCCAGGCCGACGAGCGAGTTCGAGAAGTCGATTCTTGTCACCGTCGCTCGGGCGGACTCGTACAAGCGCAGCAGGCTGTCCATGGACGATCTCCTCAAGATCTCGAGCGGTGTAGCGCCAGACAGCCCAGGATGAGCGCCCCCGCACGGTCAATTCGAGGCGCCAGAGGCGCCGCCCCCGGGCGCTGGAGCTCGGGCTGG
>CAXMOH010000223.1:0-4601 GCA_964194855.1 uncultured Hyphomicrobium sp. | reverse complement strand
CTCTCCGGAGGGCTTGCCGGCCTCATCATCGCCGTCATCTTCGCGGCGGCGATGTCCTCGCTCTCGGGGGAGTTCAACTCGCTCGCCACTGCGAGCCTCATCGATTTCTACCGGCGCTACGTGAAGACCACCGCGAGCGATCGACACTATCTCGTGGTGTCGCGGGTGTTCACGGTTTTTTGGGGGGTCGTCGCCTGTTTCGTCGCGTTCGAGGCGGGCCGTCTCGGGTCCGCCATCGAGGCGGTGAACAGGCTCGGCTCGTACTTCTACGGCTCGATCCTGGGGGTGTTCGGCCTCGCCGTCCTCACGCCGTTCGCCACACCGCGAGGAGCCTTCTACGGCCTGCTGGCCGGCATGACCACGGTTTTCCTCGTCTCGCAGTTCACCAACATCGCCTTCCTCTGGTACAACGTGGTCGGCGCGGTGAGCGTCTTCGTCGTGGGCCTGCTCATCACCGCTTTCGCTCCGGGACCCCGCCCGGCCGGAGCCCGCTGAGGCCGCGTGGCCCCTCCCACGCCCACCGCTTCGGCAGCCGACGGCCGGGACTCCACCCTCGATCTCGACGCGGCCGACGAGCCGCTCGTCTCCCGCTTCGACGAGTCCATGGCGGAGGCGGCCGAGCGGGCAGGGTCGCTCTACGGGTGCGGTCCCGGCAGGTCTCGATGCTGTCGCGGCCCCTTCCCGATCAATCTTCTCGACGCCCGTCGGCTGCGGCGCGGCATGATCGCGCTGGCATCCCGCGATCCCGGGCGGGCAGCGGCGGTTCGTCGCCGGGCGGCGAAGGTGGTTCGACGCTTCTGGAAGGAGTTTCCGGGTGATCCCCGAACAGGAGTCTTCACCGGGGACGAGGAGGCGAAGCGCCGGTTCTGCGGCAGCCACGGGGCGCTCATGTGCCCGGCGTTGGATGGTGCGACCGGTCGGTGCAACGTCTACGAGTGGCGGCCTCTGGCCTGCCGTGCGATGGGTCCGCCGGTCCGCCTCCGGGGCGTCGACCTGGCTCCGTGCCCGTACTGCTTCGGACCGGCGTCGGCCGAGGACGTCGCGCGGTGCCGCGCCGTGCCTGATTCCGAGAGCCGGGAGACCCTCCTGCTCGCGGAGGTCGAGGCTCGCCTGGGCCGGAGCGGAGAGACGCTGATCGCCTTCGCTCTCATCCAGGACGGGGAGCGGCCACCTGAGAGCCGCGCAGAGGGTTTGCCGGACTAGCCCGGGGGGACCGTGGACATGAAGAAGCCAGGAGTTCACGAACCGACGTCACAGAAGCCGCTCCGGCTGTGGCCCGGCGTGGTCATCGTGGCGCTGCAGTGGCTGGCCTGGCTTGGCCTCCCCATCGTCGTGCCCGAGGCCACGCTGTACGGGGTCCTTGGCGGGCTCATCGGCGCGGTGGCCGTCGCCGCGTGGTGGGTATTCTTCAGCCGGGCCCACCGGTCTGAGCGGTGGGGCGCCCTGGTCCTGGTGATCGTCGCCCTGGTCGCAACTCCGCGCTTTCTCCACGAGTCCGTGGCGGAGGGGAACATGGGGTTTCAGTTCTTCCTCTACGTCCTCCCGGTCCTGAGCCTCGCTTTCGTGGTCTGGGCGGTGGCCAGCCGTCGCCTCCCCGACGGACCTCGACGCGCGGCGATGGTCGCGACCATCCTGCTCGCGTGCGGCGCCTTTGCCCTCGTCCGGAGCAAGGGCATCACCGGCGATGGCGCTCCGGAGTTCGCGTGGCGGTGGGCGGAGACTCCCGAGGAGCGGCTCCTTGCCCAGGCCAACGACGACCCTCCGGCGCTCCCGTCGGCTCCGCCAGCAGTGGCGACGCCCGAGGAGCCGCCCCTGGACCAGCCCGGCGACGACCCGGTGGCGCCCGGTGCGACTCCGGCGGCCGCTGAGCTTCCCGCGGCGCGCCAGGGGGCTCAGCCTGGCGACGAGCCAGCGCCCCCGCCGCCGGCCCCGACTGCAGCGGGGACCTTGGCCGAATGGCCCGGCCTGCGCGGACCCGATCGCGACGGCACCATCCCCGGCGTACGGATCGAGACCGACTGGTCTCGGTCGCCACCGGTCGAGCTGTGGCGCCGGCCGATCGGTCCGGGGGTTTCCTCCTTCGCGGTCCACGGCGACCTTCTCTACACTCAGGAGCAGCGCGGTGACGACGAGATCGTCGCCTGCTACAAGGTGACCACCGGCGAGCCGGTGTGGAGACACCGCGACGCGAGCCGGTTCTGGGACTCCCATGTCGGCGCCGGTCCCCGCGCGACGCCGGCCCTCAGGGACGGTCGCGTGTACACCCTCGGCGCGACCGGAATCCTGAACGCGCTCGATGCCGTTGATGGCGCCGTCGTGTGGTCGCGTCACGCGGCGTCCGACACCGGCGCGAAGGTCCCGACCTGGGGCTTCGTGAGCTCGCCGCTCGTGGTCGACGACGTCGTCATCGTCCACGCCGGCAAGCTCGTCGCATACGACCTCGCCACGGGCGAGCCGCGTTGGTTCGGCCCGGCCAGCGGCGGGAGCTACGGCTCGCCACATCTGCTGACGCTCGAGGGTGTCCGGCAGATCCTGCTGCCGAGCCATGCCGGCCCGGCCAGCGTCGCCCCGGTCGACGGCACGCTGCTCTGGGAGCACCCCTGGCCGGGCATCGGCATCTTGCAGCCGGCCCTGACGGCGGAGGGCGACGTCCTGATCAGCATGATCGACGGCGGCGCCGCCCCGATCGGCACGCGCCGCATCGCGGTCGTGCACGGACCTGGCGGATGGAGCGTCGAAGAACGCTGGACCTCGATCGGGCTGAAGCCCTCCTTCAGTGCCTTCGTCGTTCACGAGGGCCATGCGTACGGCTTCGACGGCCGTCTCCTCGCCTGCATCGATGTGGAGGATGGCGAACGGAAGTGGAAGGGCGGACGCTATGGCAGCGGCCAGCTCGTCCTGTTGCCCGACCAGGACTTGCTGCTGGTGCTGTCGGAGCAGGGTGAGCTGGCGCTGGTCGGGGCGGTCCCCGACCAGTTCACGGAGCTCGCGCGGTTCCCGGCGATCGAGGGCAAGACCTGGAACCACCCGGTGCTGGTCGGCGACGTCCTGCTGGCTCGCAACGGCCAGGAAATGGCCGCCTTCCAGCTGTCCCTCGCGGGCAGCTGAGGGGGACTCCGGTGCGACGTGCCCGGAGCGGGAAGACACGCCTGGGGCAGCGCCGGGCGCTCTTGATCGGGGTCGCCTGAGCCGGGGGTTTTTCGCGAATGGCCCCCACACCCTCCGTGGCGCGCATTCGATGCGCCGGCGGCGGGTCGCCGACTCGATCCCGTTTCGCTCCATTTCGTAGAGCGAAAGGCACTTGCGCCCGCGAGGGGTTCTCCAATAGACTTGGAATAGAAATTGAAACCCAGTTTCATAATGGCTGCCGCCTCCACTCCCGTCTCCCCCGTCGAGATCGACCCGCCGGCTCCCGCACCGAGCCAGGCGCTTCGGCGCGTGGTCCTTCTCGGCAACCCGAACGTCGGCAAGAGCGCTCTTTTCAACGCGCTCACCGGGCTGCGGGCCACGGTGTCGAACTACCCCGGGACCACGGTCGAGCTGGCCCGGGGGCGCCTTGCGGGGACGGACACCGAGGTGATCGATTCGCCCGGCCTGAACTCGATCCTGCCCTTGAGCGAGGACGAGCGGGTCGCGTGGGAGCTCGTTTGCGAGGTCCGGGACGCCGGTGACGCCGTCGTCGTTCAGGTCGCGGACGCGAAGAACCTCCGCCGCGCGCTCCTCCTGACGCTGCAGCTCGGACAGATCGAGGTGCCGAGCGTCCTCGTGCTCAACATGAGCGACGAAGCGGAGGCGCGGGGGATCACGATCGACCGGAAGGGCCTCGAGGACGCACTGGGTATCCCGGTGCGCACGACCGTTGCGACCCGGGGCCTCGGCATCGAAGCGGTGTCGGCGGCCCTCGCCGAGGCGCGCAAGCCCACCAACCACCTGCCCCTGCCGGAGGACGTGGCCGGCCCCGCCCTCGAGCTGCTGGCCAGCGGCCAGGTGCCTTCGTCGGCGAAGATGACCCTGCTGGCGCGCTACCACGAGGCGCTGCTTGCCCAGGCCGGGTCGCTGGTCAGCCGATTCGCGACGGTGGGAGAGCCTCCGGGTCGCGCGTTGTCGCGTCAGCTGGGCCGGCTGGCGGTGCACCCGATCTGGGGCTGGCCCGTTCTCGCTGCGACCCTCTACGCCTGCTACGAGATCGTGGGCGTGTTCGGGGCAGGGACCCTCGTCGATCTGCTGGAAACGCGGTTCTTCGGCGGCTTTCTGAGCCCGCTGGCGACGGCGTTGTTTGCTTACGTCCCCTGGGAGCCGGTGCGCGACATGTTCGTGGGAGAGTACGGGCTCATCACCATGGGCCTCTCCTACGGTCTGGCCATCGTGCTCCCCATCGTGGCGACGTTCTTCATCGTCTTCTCGATCCTCGAGGACTCGGGCTACCTGCCGCGGCTCGCTGTGATGTCGGACCGGGTGTTCAAGGTGATGGGCCTGAACGGCAAGGCCGTGCTCCCCATGGTCCTGGGTCTGGGTTGCGACACCATGGCCACCCTGACCACCAGGATCCTGCCGACGCGCAAGGAGCGACTGCTCACGACCCTGTTGCTGGCCCTCGGCGT
>CAXMOH010000222.1:0-4103 GCA_964194855.1 uncultured Hyphomicrobium sp. | reverse complement strand
CGAGGAGCTCATGCGCCGGGAGGTGGAGGAGATCCAGGACGCCCGGGCGCGCCGCCAGCCGGTGATCCCCGAGCTCGACTTCGCGGATGTGTCCCGGGGCGCGGTTCCCGAGGAGCTGATTCAGGCGATCAAGCGCCGAGGCGTGGCCATCGTGCGCGGGGTCTTCTCCCGAGAGCAGGCCACCGAGTGGGATGGGTCGATTGGCGAGTACCTGGCGCGGAACCAGTATCAAGAGAAGCCGTCCGATCCCTCACTCGATCAGTACTTCAACAAGCTGGACGCGAGCCGGCCGCAGATCTTCGGGATCTACTGGTCGAAGCCCCAGATGGAGGCCCGCCAGCATCCGGCGCTGGCCCGGACCCGGTCCTGGCTGAACTCGCTGTGGCAGCACGAGAGCCGCGGCACGGTGCACTTCAACCCGGACCAGGAGTGCACGTATGCGGATCGCATTCGCCGCCGAGAGCCCGGCGACCGCACCCTCGGCCTCTCGCCGCACATGGATGCGGGCTCGGTGGAACGCTGGATCGACCCGGCCTATCGGCGGGTCTACCGTCACATCTTCTCCGGCGACTGGCGAGCGTACGACCCCTTCGACGGCGCCTGGCGGCCAGTGACCGAGGAGATCCCCTCGCCGGCCGTTTGCAGCATGTTCCGCACGTACCAGGGCTGGACGGCGCTCACGCCTCAGGGAGCGGGCGATGGAACGCTCCAGGTGCTTCCCATCGCCCGGGGGGTCGTCTACCTGCTCCTGAGAGCGCTTCTCGACGACGTGCCGGAGGACAAGCTGTGCGACGCCGAGCCCGGACGCGCGCTCTCCGTCACGCCCGAGTGGCACTCCACGCTGATGCCGGGTCTTTGCCCCATTCCCCTGGTCGAGCCGGGGGACACGGTCTGGTGGCACCCGGACATCGGCCACGCCGTGGAGGACGTGAATGGCGGCACCGGCTACAGCAACGTGATCTACATGGGCTCGGCTCCGGCGTGCGCCAAGAACACGGCCTATCTCGAACGACAAAAGGCCGCTTTCCTCCAGGGCGAGAGCGCGCCCGACTTCGCTCCGGAGAACTACGAAGTGGGATTTGAAGGCCGCGCCACGGTCGACGACCTGAGCGAGCTCGGCCGGAAGCAGATGGGGGTCGAAGGGTGGTGATCGGTCTCACGGCACTACGGTGCCCGCACTCCCCGCGCCCGTGACCGCGGGCACCAGCTTCGCCCTGCGGCACCGGGCAGCGTTGTAGAGGGCGGCGCCCACCAGGACTGCCGCCCCCGCGCCGGTGACGATCGGCTGATCCAGCGCGTAGCGTCCGGCCAGGACCAGCACCGCTCCGATCGCCGACACGATGGGGGTCACGACATCCCGACGACGAGCGCCCAGCAGGAGCACGAGGCCGAAGGACGTGACCACCGTCAGCACGATCAGGGACTCCACGAGCTGCTGGTTCACGGCCGGGGCGAGACCGAGCGCCCCGAGGGCGCTGCCGTAGGCCGCCGCACACAGCACGCACTTCGGCAAAAGGAGCGCCCCGACCCCCCCGAGGAGCGAGGCCCAGGATGCCGAGCGCGGCACGACGTTGGGGCGTGTCATCTGCTTCCTGCGTGCCGCGGGGGCCTCCGCTACTCCGCCACGCCGTTGTCCTTCAGGATCCGCCACACCTTCTCGGGCGTGATCGGGATGTTGATGTTGGTGACGCCCAGGTGGCTGAGCGCGTCGACCACGGCGTTCACGATGGCCGGAGGCGCTCCCACCGTCGCCGATTCGCCGACGCCTTTTGCACCGAGCGGATGGTGAGGGGAGGGGGTCACGGTGTGGCCCGTCTCCCACTTCGGCGTCTCCATGGCCGTGGGCAGCAGGTAGTCCATGAAGCTGCCTCCCTGGATGTTGCCATTCTCGTCGTAGCTGATCTCCTCGAGGAGAGCCGGCGCCATGCCCATGGCGAGACCGCCGTGGATCTGGCCCTCTACGATCATCGGGTTGATGATGTTGCCGCAGTCGTCAATGGCCACGAAGCGGCGGATCTTCACTTCGCCTGTTCCGCGATCGATGTCGACGACGCAGATGTAGCTTCCGAACGGGAAGGTCAGGTTCGGGGGATCGTAGTAGTGGGTGGCTTCCAGCCCCGCCTCCATGCCCTGGGGGTGATTCGTGTATGCAGCCAGGGCGATCTCCTGAATGGTCTTCGACTTGTCGGGAGCTCCCTTCACCGAGAACTTGCCGGGCTCCCAGTCGAGATCGTCCTCGCTCACCTCGAGCAGATGAGCCGCGATCTTCCGGGCCTTGTCGCGCACCTTCCGCGCCGCCATGGCGCCCGCCGCTCCTGCCGTTGGCGTCGAACGGCTCGCGTAGGTCCCGAGACCGTAGGGGGCCGTGTCCGTGTCGCCCTCCTCGACCTGAACGTGTTGAGCCGGGATGCCCAGCTCCTCGGCCACGATCTGGGCGTATGTCGTCTCGTGCCCCTGCCCCTGGGACTTCGTACCAAACCGAGCAATGGCCTTGCCGGTGGGATGCACGCGCAGCTCGCAGGAATCGAACATCTTGATGCCGAGGATGTCGAAGTGCTTGGAGGGCCCGGCCCCCACGACCTCGGTGAAGCTGGAGATCCCGATCCCCATCAGCTCACCGCGCTTGCGCTTCTCGGCCTGCTCCTTGCGGAGCTCGGCGTAGCCGATCGTCTCCATCGCCTTGTCGAGAGCCGCTTCGTACGCACCGCTGTCGTACTCCCAGCCCGTGACCGACTTGTAGGGGAACTTGTCCGCTGGAATGAAGTTCTTCTTGCGGAGGTCCGCCGGGTCCATCTTCAGCTTCTGCGCCAGAACGTCGACCATGCGCTCGACGGCGTGGACCGCCTCGGTCACTCGGAACGAGCAGCGATACGCGATCCCCCCGGGCGGCTTGTTCGTGTAGACGCCGTCGACCTCTGCGAAGGCGTTTTCGAGGTCGTAGGAGCCGGTGCAGATCGAGAAGAGACCGGCAGGCCACTTCGAGGGCTGGGCGGCGGCGTTCGTGTACCCGTGGTCGGCGATCGTCTTGATGCGGAGCGCCGTCATGGTGCCGTCTTTCTTCGCAGCGAGCTCGGCGTCCATGTGGTAATCGCGGGCAAAGGAGTCGGCCTGGAGGTTCTCCATGCGATCCTCGACCCACTTGACCGGCTTCCCGATGACGACGGAGGCAGCGATGGCGATGACGTAGCCCGGATAGATGGGGACCTTGCCGCCGAACCCGCCGCCAAGGTCCGGGGAGATGATCCGGATCTTCTCCTCGGACAGGCCGACGTGTCCCGCCACCATCGCCAGCACCGTGCGCACCGCGTGGGGCGCCTGTGTGGTCAACCAGACCGTGAGCTTCCCCTGGGCCTTGTCGAAGGACGCCACGCAGCCGCAGGTTTCAATCGACGCGACGTGGATTCGGGGAATGTAGATCCGCTCCTTGACGACGACGTCGGCTCCATCGATGGCCTTCGCCGTCCTGTCCTTGTCGCCGACCTCCCAGTGGAAGATGCGGTTGTCCTTCTGATCCTCCTTGTCGTCACGGAGCACCGGTGCGTCGGGCTCGAGCGCCTTGAACGGATCGACGACGACGGGCAGCTGCTCGTATTCGACCTGGACCGCCTCGACGCCGTCGGCGGCCGTATATCGATCGGTCGCGATGACGGCAGCGACCTCTTGAGCTTGATACATCACCTTCTCGGTCGGGAGCACCATCTGGGTGTCGGACATGAGGGTCGGCATCCAGTGCAGCTTGTACTCCTCGAGGGTCTTGCCGGTGATGACCGCGATGACACCGGGAACCTTCATGGCCTCGTCGGTGTTGATGCTCTTGACCTTCGCGTGGGCATACGGGCTCCGCACGATGTCCATGTGCAGCATGCCCGGCAGCACCACGTCGTCGACGTAGTTGCCCTGCCCTCGAATGAAGCGCGGGTCCTCCTTGCGCTTGATGGAGTGCCCCATACCACCGATTTCGGGAGTCGTTCGGGTCACCATGGTGCCCTCCTTACCTGGCCTTCGCCGCTGCGTACTGCACGGCCTTGACGATGTTCATGTAGCCCGTGCAGCGGCAGAGATTGCCGGAGATCCCCTTCCGTATCTCGAGCTCGCTCGGGTCG
>CAXMOH010000221.1:0-5539 GCA_964194855.1 uncultured Hyphomicrobium sp. | reverse complement strand
CATTGCGGTGGGTGCCAACCCGAGCGACGTCGTGAGCGCCGACTTCAATGGTGACGGCTTTCTCGATATCGCGGTCGCCAACTCGGGGGCCACGAGCGTCAGCATCCTGCCGGGGACCGGCACCAGCTTCGGCACGGCGATCAACGAGGACGTGGGCGGGAGCCCCTCGCGCCTGGCCGCGGCGGAGCTCGACCGGGACGGCATGATGGATCTGGTCGTCGTGAGCGAGGCCACGGGAACCGTGCGCGTCCTCCTCGGCAACGGCAACTTCACCTTCACCGCCTACACTCCGGACCTCGCCATCGCCGGCGCCTCCGCGGTCGCGGTCGGCGATTTCGACCGCAACGGCTGGCCCGACCTTGCGGTGACCCGGCGGACCGCCAGCACCGTACAGATCTATCTCGGGCAGGACGACGGCTTTGGGGACCTTCTCCTCGTGGCAGGAGGCGCCTTTTCTACCGGCCTGGGGCCGGCGGACGTGGCCACTGCGGACGTCGACTTCGACGGCGACCTCGACCTCGTCACCGCCGATCGCGACTCGGGCCGTGCGACCGTTCTTCTGGGCGACGGACTCGGAGGATTCCCGACGAGCGAGATGGTCAGCTCGACGCTTCCGCCCCTCGTCAACCCGACGCGCGTGGCTGTCCTGGACTTCGACCGCGACGGGGGCCTCGACCTCGCCCTGCTGGACGAGGGCAGCACCCCGCCCCAGGTGATGGTCTTCCCCGGTATGGCCAGGGGGAATCCACCACCGCCGCCACCCCCGTCCTTCGACAGCTCGAGTCCCGTCGTGGTGCCCCTCACCGCTGCATCGGCCCCGAAGGGGCTCGCGGTCGGGGACCTCTTGAAGGACGGCCGTCCCGACCTCGTTGTGGCGGAGACCAGCGCCAACAAGGTGGTCGTGGTCCCCAACGTCGCGAGCCCGGACTGCCCGCGCACGTCCTTCCTCGACGCGCCGCGCGCTTTCCCTGGAGGAACGGACCCTCTCTGGGTCGCCGTCGCCGATCTGGACGGAGACGGCATCGATGACCTCGTCGTCGCGGCCACCGCCCTCGAGCGGCTCCGGGGCACCGGCAACGGGTACGCGCCCCTGCCCGGCATCCCGGTCGGCTCCCCTCTCAAGGGCGTCGCCACTGCCGACTTCAACGTCGACGGGTACCCCGACGCCGTGGGAGTCCTGGGCAACCAGATCCAGCTCTTCCTCAACACCGGCACCGGCGACCTCACTCCCAGCGCGCCGGTTGCCGCCGGCGCGACCATGTCGGCCGTCGTCGCCGGTGACTTCGACGAGGACGGGGTCCCCGACGTGGCCGCCACGGCCCAGGGCGACGCCAGGCTGCACGTCTTTCTGGGCGACGGCCTCGGGGGCCTCGCTCCGGCCCTGGGGTCGCCCTTCACCGTGGGGAGCGGCCCTCGAGGGCTTGCCCGGGGAGACATCGACGGCGACGGACACCTGGACCTGGCGGTGGCCAATTCCACCTCCAACAACGTCTCCGTCCTCTTCGGCGACGGCCTTGGGGGTTTTCCGGCCAGCTCGACGCTGCCCGTGGGCAACGCCCCCTGGGGGGTGGCTCTCGGTTTCTTCGGTGGCCCCACGGACCCCGAGATGGACCTGGTGACCGCCGATCACGACTCGTCCACGATCACCGTCTGGCTCGGGGCGGGCGCAAGGACGTTTACGGGCCCCGCGCCCTTCGGTGTCGCCGGTGTGCCCATCGCAGTGGCCGCGCTCGAGATGACCGGCAACACCTTCGTGGACGTCGCGGTGGTGACGGGGAACCAGACCCTCAATCTGCTGCCGGGCGACGGTACCGGGACGTTCCCGAACGAGGCCATCTACCCCGTTCGCACGCGGCCGTCCGCCATCGTCCCCGTCGACGCCGACGCCGACGGGATCCCGGATCTCGCCGTTCCCTGTAAGGAGGCGGACAGCGTCGTCGTCCTGCTGGCCCGGCCGCCGGGACTGGCCCGGGCCCCTGTCGCGCCGGTCGGAGACAGACCAACGGCTGCGGTCACGGCCGATCTCGACGCGGACGGAGACCTGGACCTCGCCGTCGTGAACTCCGGCATAGCCGACAACACCATCACTGTGCTCGAGAACGATGGCCTCGGGGGTTTTACGCCCAAGACGCCGAACGTCCCCACCGGGGGCACGGGCCCCGAATCTCTTGTCGTCGGTGACTTCGACCGGGACGGCAAGCTCGATCTCGCCACGAACGACCCCCTCCTCGGCTTTGTCTCGATCTTGAGGGGTCTTGGCGATCTCACCTTCGACCCGCCAATCCTCGTGGGGGCAGGGAACGCGCCCGACGACCTCGTGGTCGGCGATTTCAATGGCGACGGCGCTCCCGACATCGCTGTGTGCAACAAGCTCGCCACGGGTCAAGTTACGTTCCTCAAGAACGACGGCGCGGGTGGGTTCGCCGCCCAGACGCCGTCGGTGCCGGTCGGTGACTCGCCCACCGCGATCGTTGCCGCCGACTTCAACCGGGACGGCTTCCTCGACGTCGCGGTGGCCAATGGCAACTCGACCGATTTGACCGTCCTCTACAACGACGGCACCACGTGGGACTTCGGCACGTCGGAGACCTTGTCGCTGACCGGCGGCGACACGGGCCCGGTCTCCCTCGCCGCTGGCGATTTCGACGGCGATGGCGACCTTGATCTGGCCACCGTGGCGCTCATCTCCGACACAATGAGCGTCTTCGAGAACACCGGCACCGCGTTCGTGCCAACTCCGACGCGTTTTGATGCGACCTCCAAGCCGCTGTTCGTCAGTGCGACCGATCTGAACCGCGACGGGACGCTCGACGCGGCGATCGCAGCGGAGGGTCTGAAGGTTCTGCCGGGCATGGCCGGTCTGGACTTCGCGGCGAGCGAGGACGTCGTCGCCGGCCTGGGGCCGGCAGGGCTCGCCGTGGGCGACTGGAACCGCGACGGCCTCCCCGACGTGGCCGTCGTCAACACCGACTCCGACGACGTCTCGATCCTGCTCAGCTCGGCCTGCCAGCCCCGGCGTCTCGTGGTCTCCACGTCCCCCCTGGGGTGCGGGGCGATCGGCTCGCTCGCGACGTCGGTCGTTGGCGTCCAGGACGACGGCGGGAACCTGGCAATCTGCGCCGCGGGAGACGTGGTGGCTTCCATCGGGGCCGGCAACCCGCTGGCCAACCTCAGCGGCGACGTGGACGTGGCCGTCACGGACGGGGAAGCCACGTTCGGTACCCTGTCCATAGATCGGCCCGGCGCACGGTACCAGCTGGCCTTCGCGTTCAACACGCTCACCGACATCTTGAGCCGGACCTTCACCCTCGGGGCGACCGTGACCTTCACCGGGCCGTCGTCGATCTGCCCGGCGACCTTCGAGACCTACACGGCAGACCCTGGCTTCGAGTCCTACAGCTGGCGCCTGGACGCAAGCCCGACTCCGTTCGAGTTCGGGCCGAGCGCCATCGTCGACGCAGCGGTGGGCCCCGGGAGCCACGACCTCACCGTCGAGGCGCGAAGCGACACGTGTGCCCCGACGGACACGCAGAGCGTCTTCGTCGGCGACCTGGCCTCCGTGACCATCACACCGACCGGGGCCGTGACGGTCTGCGTGGACTGCCTCGGGGGCACCGTCACCACCGCCGCGACGGGAGGCGGGACCCCGCTCGGCCACCAATGGGGCTATCGAACGGTCTCCGGGACCCCGCCGATCATCCCGATTCCCGGGCAGACCGGTGACACCTACGTCATCAACGGCCTCGACTTCCCGGGCATCGGCGACTACTTCCTCGTGGAGACGACGGAGCCCACGTGCGGAACGTTCGTCACGTCCAACGAGGTGATGATCAGCATCATGGCGATGGTCCCGAGCGGCGAGGTCCAGTCCCTGGGCGCCACCTCCCGCGGGCCAAGCGGCGTCGTCGGCGAGAACGTGCTCCAATGGGTCAACACCAACGGCAGCGCGGAGGAGAACCTGGTCCGCTGGAACAAGGCTCCCGACGGCACCTCGGTTTGTGCGCCACCGCCCGACACTCTGGCGCCCTTCGACGGCGAGCGCGCGGTCTCGAACCCCGCGGCGTCGAAGCAGAGCTGGACACACGGCGGGCTCGTGTTCGACACCGCCTACTGCTACTCGGTCTTCGTCAAGGTCCTGGGAACCTACTCGCCCGGCCGGACGGTGAAAGCCCAGGCCTTCGACACCTCGGTCGGGCCCGTGCGGTGGGCCTACTTCAGCGGGGCCACCGCGGTCGTGCCCCCAACCGTGTCCTCGGACGGGATCCTGGCCCTGTCGAACGACCAGAGCGTGCACTCCCTCGGGCGGGGCATCTTCGGAGGAACCTGGCCCGCGACGTGGACGCCCAGCCGGATCAACGGCGTGGCCCACTCCCGTTCCCCGGCGGTGCCGTTCCTCGCACCGGTGGCAGGAGCTGACGCGCTGTTCTTCGTCGGCGACGACGCCGGCGACGTGACCGCGTTCAACACGAAAACCGGCCAGGTTGGTTGGGGACCGACGCTCTTGACCAGCACAATGATCACGGGATCTCCCGGAGGCTTCTTCGCCCAGTACGGCGGCCCGGCCGACGCCATACTCGTGGGGACGAGGAACCTGTCGGCGGGGCCGAGCAAGTTCTACTCACTGGACCTGACAACGGGCGCGGAGAAGCCACCCGCCTTCGACGGCACGACGGGGTTCCCCGGCCTCGGCCCGATCATGTCCACCCCCACCCTCGACTACGCCACCGGACGGGCCTACATCACGTCCTGGCGCTTCACGGGACCTGCGCCGTCTGTGTGGTGTGTCCAGATCAAACCCGACGGAACCATCGACCCCGTCCCCGTCTGGGCGCAGGCAGGACTCGGCGACATCTCGGCCAGCCCGGTGCTGCACAACGGCCGGCTGTACGTGGCGAACACCACGGGTGAGATCTACTCCCTCTCGGCGGTCGACGGCACACCCGGACCCATGTATCCGACGGGCGACGGGCCGGTGAAGGGCTTCCTCTTCCCGAACCGCGCCACCGGCGAGCTCTTCTTTGCCACGGACACGAAGGTCCACAGCGTCAGCGACACCGCGGGCACCTTGAGCCTCAACTGGAGCTGGGACGCTGGCGGCACACTGGAGCCGAGCATCGTGCTCCACTGGCCAAAGACGGACTTCCTCTTCGTGGGCAGCAAGGACGGCACGCTCTGGCAGATCGACTTCTCGGCCGCCCCCATCTTGACGGCCACGTCTCAGACGCTCGGCGACGGGGTGGGACACATCGGGGCACCCTCTCTGGACATCGGCCTCGCGCCTCCCGACGTGAGCGTCCTCGGCAACAGCCTGCTTCTGGTCGGCAGCGAGTCCGGGGCTCTCTACGCCGTGGAGGTCCCGCTGCCCTGAAGGGCCCCGGAGGCAGGCTCCGGGACAAGCCCTGGAGGTAAGCTCCAGGACAAGCCCTGGAGGTAAGCTCCAGGACAAGCTGGAAGGGAGCGTCCGAGACGAGTACACTCTTGTTGACAGGGGGGGATTTCGGATGAAGGGCGAGCGGGAGAACGATGCGCGGGACGACGG
>CAXMOH010000220.1:0-5090 GCA_964194855.1 uncultured Hyphomicrobium sp. | reverse complement strand
CCGCCCGGGGGCCGCCGGGCGACGAGAAGGCGAACGCGCCTGACGGCGTGAGTCTCCAGGGCCTCGTTGCGCATCGTGACCACGAAGCGGCGCGCCGGGCCCCTGACCGGGGGCAGGGCATCGACGTCCCGGGCCTCGAGCGCCCGAGCAAAGGACGCGGAGAAACCCTCGGCAGCCGGCCGATCCTCGTCTCCACCTTCGACATAGAACGTGGGGCACGACCCGAAGCAGGACTTCGGGCTGCTCACACACGCCGCGGCGACAGCGCCGGTCACGACCGTCATCACGCCCAGCAGCGCGCTGCCAAAGGGAGAGACCTTGTCGGGCCGGTTGGTCTCGAACAGCGCGACCTCGCTCACCTCGATCGAAGCCGACCCCTCCGACACGAGCTCACGATCGATGGAGTACCGCGCGCCGCTCCCCTCGAGCCGGCGTCCGTCTGCCACCACGCGCCAGGAGTCGAGAACGTACAGCTCGCCCGACGTCATGTGGGCCTTGAGGATGTGGAGCTTCGGTGGCGCGAAGGGGACTTTGCCGCCGGGGTGGAGCTCGGGCTCGAGCACCTGGTGGCAGCCAACCAAAGATGCGACGAGGGCCACCGCGACGAGTCGGCCTGCGGCACCGGATCGGCGCCTGTCCGTTGGTGTCATCGGCTCCTCCTCCCTGGGTGGAAGAGAAGGAGCCCCGCCCGTCCGTTACAGCCCGCTCAGCCTTTCCAGGTCGGGAGCTGGGCGAGGACGCTCTCGAGGCGGGGGGCCGCCGCGTCCTTGGCGGAGAGCGTGGGCGAGGCGATGGGCCACTCGATGCCGATCTCGGGGTCGTTCCAGGCCACCGCGATCTCGTCCGACGCGTCGTAGAAGTCCGTGCACTTGTACTCGAGATGGACGACCTCGGAGAGGACGCAGAAGCCGTGGGCGAACCCCGGGGGAACCCAGAGCTGGCGCAGGTTCTCGCCGGAGAGACGATCGCCCACCCACTTTCCAAAGGTGGGTGATCCACGGCGGATGTCGACCGCGACGTCGAACACCTCGCCCGCCACGACCCGCACGAGCTTGCCCTGGGGCCGCTCCCGCTGGGCGTGGAGACCCCGGAGCGCGCCCTTGCGGGAGTGAGAGTGGTTGTCCTGGACGAAAGGACCGGTGATCCCGCCCTCGGCGTACTTGTGCTGGTGCCAGGTCTCGAGAAAGAAGCCGCGTTCGTCGCGGTGGACATCGGGCTCGATCAGGATGACGTCGGGGATCTCCGTCGGCACGAACCTCATCTGGCCCCTCTCAAGACCCTTCGAGTCCCAGGCGCTCCCGGCCGTACGAGCCCGACTGGACGGTCTCGCACCAGTCGCGGTGCTTCAGGTACCACCGCACGGTCGCGCGCAGCCCGTCCTCGAAGGCGTGGCCTGGACGCCAGCCGAGCTCGGCGCGGGCCCGGGTGGCGTCGATCGCATAGCGTCGGTCGTGGCCCGGCCGGTCGGGCACGAAGCTCTTGAGCTCCGCGTAGGACGTGAGCCCGCGCGAGGACAGCTCCGCGTTCATCCGCGCGGGGAGCTCCGCGTCGAGGGATGCGCAGAGAGCGTCGACCACCTGGAGATTCGTTCGCTCGCTGCCTCCGCCGATGTTGTACTTGCCCCCGTTCTGCCCCTTTCTGAGGGCGAGAAGAAGTCCCTGGCAGTGGTCCTCGACGTAGAGCCAGTCCCTCACGTTGCCGCCGTCGCCGTAGATGGGGAGGTCCTGGCCGTCGACCGCGTTGAGGATCATCAGGGGGATCAGCTTCTCCGGGAACTGGAACGGCCCGTAGTTGTTCGAGCAGTTGGTGAGGATGACCGGGAGGCGATACGTCTCGTGATACGCCCGGACCAGGTGGTCGGCCCCCGCCTTGGTGGCCGCGTAGGGCGAGTTCGGCGCGTAGGGAGTCTCCTCCGAGAAGGCGCCCTCGGAGCCCAGCGTGCCGTACACCTCGTCGGTGGAGACGTGCAGGAACCGGAAGCCCGCGAATTGCCCGGGATCGTCACGGAGGCAGACGCGGACGGCTTCGAGCAACTCGAAGGTGCCGAGGACGTTCGTCCGGACGAACGCCGCCGCGTCGTCGATGGACCGGTCGACGTGGGTCTCCGCGGCGAAGTTCACGATCGCGTCGGGCCGAAACCGCTCCATGATTCCGCGAACGAGGGGCCGGTCGGCGATGTCCCCCTCGACGAACTCGTAGCGTGAGTGAGACGCCACGTCGGCGAGGCTGGCGAGGTGGCCGGCGTACGTGAGCTTGTCCAGAACGACCACCTGGTCCTGGGTGCGGGCGAGCAGGTGTCGGACGAAGTTGCAGCCGATGAACCCGGCGCCACCGGTGACGATGATGGTGCCCACGGCTAGGCTCTGCGCTCCTGTTCGAGCGCGCGATGGAGAGCTCCGAAGTGCGTCTCGTAGTCCATCTGGCTACGGCGGATCACCTCGTAGGCCTCCTCCCGCCCGTAGACGCGGGTGAGCTCGCAGGCCGGTCGCGGGTCCTCCGGCGCCTGCTTGTAGGTCAGGAAGTAGTGCTTGAGCCGGTCGATCAGCAGCCTTGGCAGGCGCGAGATGTCGTCGACCCCGGCGTACACCGCGTCTCCCGCCAGCACCGCAACGATCTTGTCGTCGGCCTCGTTGTCGTCGATGAGACCGAGCCCCCCGATGGGGATGGCCTGCACCAGGATGTTCCCGTGCGTCAACACCTTCTCGGTCAGCACCAGGACATCGAGGGGATCCTGGTCACCCTGGATGCCCTTGCGCCCCGTCCGCTCTTCGGCGAAGGCCGCGACCTCGTCCGCACACAGCGTTCGTGGCACCAGGCCGTACGGGCTGGGGCAGACGTTCGAGAAGAGCTGGGGCCGGTCCACCTTGAGGATGCCCGAATCCTTGTCCAGCTCGAACTTCACGGTGTCGGTGGGAACGATCTCCACGTAGACCGTCAGCTGCCGGGGCGCGTCCGGCCCGATCGCGACGCCGTGCCACGGGTGTGCCCTGGAGAGGAGGTCGATCGTGGGCCGGGGTGTCGCGTCGGACATCGGGGCACTATATCGCAGGACGCAGGCCTTCCCTCTCCGGCGGCCGGGTGAGAGACAATGGGGTGATGCCGACCCAGATCGCCACCCGCCCCGTCCACGTCGTGGCTGCCGAGGAGGGCTCCGACCGCGTCTCGGAGATGACCGACGTCCTGCACGCCGACGGGCGCACGGTCCAGGCCCATGCGCTTGCCGGCGGGCCCGGACGGGCCGGAGAGCTCGACGAGCGGGAGCGTCTGAGGGAGGAGCTCACCCTCACCTCCGGCGCCGTCCGCGCCGCGCTGGAGGACGACGGGCTTCTCCTGCTCGCCGACGGGCGAGCCTCGTTGGTCGTGCCCGAGTTGATGCGTGTCCTTCTCGACGAGGAAGGGAAGACCTGGGACGAGGCCTGGGCACGCACACAGGGCATGGTGTTCGCTCGCCTGGGCAGCCCCGGCGACCAGCCCGGTCCGCTGTGGGCCGCCGAACGGCTCGGTGAAGAGTGCCCACGGCTCCTGGAGATCCTGTACGAGATCAATCGGCGGCACCTGGATCTTGCCGAGGAGCTCTGGCCTGGGCAGGTCGACCCCAGGCGGAACGTGTCGCTGTTCCGCGAGGGCGAGGTGAAGCGGCTTCGGGTGGGGGTGCTCTCGGTTGTCGGCGCGGGCCGGGCCGAGGTCGCGAAGCCCTGGAGGGGACCTGCCGCCGAGATTTTCGCGGACCTTCGCGAGATGCGCGGAGAAGCCTTTCGAGCCCGGCCGACCCCGGTGAGGGCCCCCCGCTGGCTCCAGGAGGCAAACCCGCCCCTGGCCGCGGCGCTCACGGTTGCCCTGGGCGAGCGCTGGCAGACCAGCGCCGAGGCCTTCGACGAGCTCGAGCCCCTGGCCTTCGAGGCGGGCTTCCGGGACGCCTTCCGAAGTGCCCGGCGATCCAATCGGGAGAGGCTGGGGGAGCTGCTGCAGGAGACGGTGGGCGTCGAGACCGACCCAGAAGCCCTGGTGGACGTGAGGCTCGGATCGCTCAGGGGACGCGAGCGCGTTCTTCTGAGCGTCCTCGGCCTCGTGCGCGAGCACCTGCGGATCACCGCGGGCGGGTGGACGCCCCCGGCGCCCCGCACTGTCGTCATCGCTCGCGAGGCCGGCTCGGCCGCCTCCGGAGCTGACCGTGTGCTGGCGCTGGCGAGGGCGGTGGGCGACGTGATCAACGCCGACGAGCGGGCCCGGTCCGTTCTTCGAGTGGCGGTCCTGCCCGAATGCTCGGAGACGACCGCCCACCTTCTGGCCGCCGCGGCCGACCTGTCGAACCAGGCGTTCACGGCGGGGTCCGGTGCCGCGGGGACTCGCGCTTTGGCGTTTGCGATGAACGGGGCCGTCACCCTGGGGACGCGCGACGGCACCGTACGCGAGCTCGAGCTGGCCGTGGGAGCCGAGAACATGTTCCTCTTCGGCCTCGGCCCCTTCGAGACGCGGGCCTGGCGCGAGGGCCGCGTGTACCGACCCAAGGACGTCTACGCCATCGACCCCCTGGTGCGCCGCGCCGTCGACGAGCTCGTCTCGAGCCGCTACGCCCCGGAGCCCGGGGCACACGACTGGGTGCGTGAGACTCTCCTGGACGAGAACGACCCCTGGCTGGTCCTCGCCGACTTCGGCCAGTACGTCCACCGCCAGGACGAGGCCCTGGCCGAGTTCGCGGATCCGCGCAGGTTCACCGAGAAGGCTGTGGTCACCCTCGCCCGCTGCCGGCGATTCTGGGCCGGCTCGCTGGACCTGGACGCTTGAGCGGCGGGGCTGCGACCGGCCTCCCCCCGGCTCTGCTCGTCAGCCTCGCATTCTTCCTCTTCAGCATCGTCACGCCGGGCGTTGTCTGCGCCCAGGGGCTGGGCGATGCCGCCGGGCGGGAGCGCACGCGTCGGAAGACGGCACCGGCTGCCCCCGCGAAGGTCTTCACGAACGACGACCTGTCGGAGGGGGAGGACGTGGAGCCCGAGGGCGAGGAGTCCGCGGACGCGGAAGACGACGAGGCGCTGGAGCTCGCCAAGGTGGGGGCGGCCGACCCCCTCCGGGCGGAGCTCGACCGTGAGCGC